>JBJTRB010000235.1:0-7743 GCA_046075925.1 Bacteroidota bacterium
GTCAAAGCAAGAGAGTATGTCGTAAGTCAATTCGAACTCATCAACCTGAAACCTAAAGGCGAGAAGAGATACCTGCAGGAATTCAAATTCCCGAAGGGTGCCACATTCGGCGCCAGCACTCAACTCTATCTGAATATGAACTCCTACGAAACGGGAAAAGATTTTTATCCTCTTCCCTACTCCAAGGATTCTCTGGTAACGGGTTACGTGGCGAAAGTCGGATACGGCATCGAGGATACCACGTTGAAACAACGCGACTATTTCGGCAAGCCGAATCTTTCTAAAAAAATATTCGTGATGGAATCCGGTACGCCGGATGGCAGCAATCCCCACGGGAAATTCGCCGAGTGGACGGATCTCCGAAAGAAAATCGATGTCGCCATTGCGAAAGGTGCTGCTGCGGTCATTTTCATCAACAGCGATACGGTATTGAAGGATCCGGTAGCCGATTTCGACAGTCGTATCACACCCAGCAGCATCCCCGTGATTTTCGCCAAAGGAAATGCAGCCGCCATGTTGCGAGATAGTGTCATCACCAATTGTACGGTCGGTGTCGAGATCGACAGGATCATGAAGTCAGGATTCAACGTGATCGGCATGATCGACAACAAGGCCCCTGCCACCATCGTGATCGGAGCACATTATGATCATCTGGGATATGGAGCCGAAGGTTCGCTGTACAGAGGCGAGCAGGAAATCCATAACGGTGCCGATGACAACGCAAGCGGAACTGCCGGCATGATCGAGCTTGCTCGCAGACTGAAAGCCAATGGACCGAAAACGAACAACTACCTCTTCATCGCTTTCTCCGGGGAAGAAAAAGGCCTGCTCGGTTCGAACCATTTCGTAAAACATCCGACCGTCGACCTGTCAAAAATAAATTACATGATCAATCTCGACATGGTGGGTCGACTTAAGCCGGACGACAAAGCGCTTATCATTTCCGGAAGCGGAACTTCTCCGCGTTGGAAGACCTTGATGGACAGCATCCCTGTAGACGGGATCCGAATCAAACAAACCGAATCCGGTGTAGGTCCGAGCGATCATACTTCCTTCTACCTGCAAAATACACCCGTACTGCATTTCTTCAGCGGTACACATGCAGATTACCATAAACCGAGCGACGACGCTGACAAGATCAATTACGAGGGAGAAGTCGCCATTCTGAACATGATCCTGCGTACCATCACGCTCACCTCCAACGACGGACGACTCGCATTCACCAAGACGAAAGACGATCAGAACGAAAATGCCCCCAAGTTCAAAGTCACACTCGGTGTTGTTCCTGACTATACTTTCGATGGAGAAGGCATGCGGATCGATGGTGTAACGGACGGCAAGCCGGCATCCAAGGCGGGACTGTTACCTGGCGATGTCGTTATCCAGATCGGCGAACACAAAGTGGTCGATATGATGAGCTACATGAAAGCTTTGGGCAAATTCAATCATGGCGATGCCGTGAAAGTGGTAGTGAAAAGAGGAGAGCAGCTGATTACCAAAGACGTGGTATTCTGATCGTAACCCTTTTTACATAACTCGAAATCACCATCTTTGCACCATGAAGCCGACTGTTTCAGTCATCGGCGGAGGCAGCTGGGCCACCGCTATCGTGAAGATCCTTTCCAACCAATCGGACTCGATCACCTGGTGGGTGCGCAGCAATGACACCGCCGACTTCATCCGTCGATACGGACACAATCCGAATTATCTGAGCGATGCCCTCATCGATCTTGGTAAGGTAAGCGTCACGAACGACTTGTCAGCGGCCATCGCATCTTCTGAAATCATCATCCTTGCCGTGCCATCCGCCTTTCTTAAACAGTCGGTGAGCGGACTTGATGCTTCGGACTTCAAAGGAAAAGTGGTTTTCTCCGCAATCAAAGGAATCGTCCCGGATGATCTTCAGATTGTCGGCGACTTTCTGAATACGCGCTTCGAACTACCGGTGAATTCGATCGGTGTAATCACCGGACCTTGTCATGCCGAAGAGGTGGCCATGGAGCGATTGTCTTATCTCACCATCGCCTGTCAGGATGTGAGTAACGCAGACCGCCTTGCGCAAGCGATGAGTTGCAGATACATCAAGACCACGGTCAGTGACGATATCTACGGAACGGAATATTCCGCTGTTCTTAAAAACGTATTCGCCATTGCCTGCGGAATCGCGCACGGTGTGGGATACGGCGACAACTATCAGGCGGTGCTCGTTTCCAATGCGATCCAGGAGATAAAGCGATTCGTCGACGTGGTACACCCGATCGGTCGTGATATCAACGACAGCGCTTACCTGGGCGACTTGTTAGTGACGGCTTATTCCTCCTTCTCCCGCAACCGGCTGTTCGGAACCATGATAGGAAAAGGATATTCGGTAAAGGTGGCGCAGATGGAAATGAACATGGTTGCAGAAGGCTATTATGCCACCAAGTGCATCTACGAAATCAACAAGCAGCACGGTGTCAACATGCCCATAACCGATTCGGTACACCGGATCCTGTATGAGAAAATCGCACCTCGAATCGAAATGAAGTTGCTCAGCGACCAGCTGAAGTGATCTTCATATTATTCGGTTTTCCTGAAATAGTCGAATACTTTTTGTGCACGGGATGCGCCTACCGCTTCCGTAAGCTGTTCCAGGCTGGCCTCCTTCACTTGTTTTACCGACCTGAACGCTCGTAGTAGTTCATTCGAAGTCGCATCGCCGATTCCGGGAATCTCACTGAGCTCAGTCTTTAGCGTTCCTTTATCGCGGCGTTTTCTGTGATGGGTGATTCCGAAGCGGTGCACTTCGTCCCTCAATTGCTGGATAATACGGAGGGTCTCGCTTTTCTTGTCGATGTAAAGTGGATAAGGATCTTCCGGATAATAGATCTCTTCCAATCGTTTGGCGATTCCGATCACGGCGATCTTTCCTCTTAATCCGAGGCGTTCCAGACTGTTCACTGCCGATGCAAGTTGCCCCTTGCCTCCGTCGATGACGATGAGTTGAGGTAGCTCCAACGCTTCTTCCAACATCCTGCTATACCTGCGGTAGATGACCTCTTCCATGGAGGCGAAATCGTCAGGGCCTTCCACCGTCTTGATGTTGAAATGGCGATAATCTTTCTTGGAGGGCTTACCGTCCTTGAAAACACTCATGGCGGCCACAGGAAACGCTCCTTGGAAATTGGAATTGTCGAAACATTCGATGTGGCGCGGTAGTTCCAACAAGCGAAGGTCCTTCTTCATGGTTTCCAACAAACGGATGGTCCTGTTCTCCGGATGCTGTTTTTCCAACTGAAGCTGTTTTTCCCTCAGGTAATTGCGCACGTTGGCTTCCGATAACAATAGCAGGTGCTTCTTATCGCCGATCTTAGGAACCGTCATGGTCACCCCCGGCAATTCCAGTTCGACCGCGAATGGAAGAATGATCTCTGACGCATCCGAATAGAATCGCGTTCGGAGATCGACAATGGACAACTCAAGTAATTCACTTTCGCTTTCCTCCAGCTTCTTTTTCATCTCGACGGTATGACCTTGAATGATGGCGCCGTTCATGACGCGCAGGAAATTCACACAAGCCGAGTCGCCATCCATCTTGATCGAAAAGACGTCGACATTGTGAATGGAGGGATTGACAACGACCGACTTACGCTGGTATTTTTCCAAGTCGTCGAGCTTCTCTTTGATCGCCTGCGCTTCTTCAAAACGGTAGGAAGCCGCGTGCTCTTTCATCAGCTCCTGCAAATGGCCGATCACCATCTGTGTATTGCCCTTCAGGATCTGTCTTATCTGCTGGATGGATGCATCGTAGTCGACTTGCAGTTGGAGTCCTTCGCAGGGCCCCAGACAATTTCCCACCTGATACTCCAGACAGATCCTGAATTTTTTCCGTGTGATATTCTCCTCGCTCAAAACGAACGAACAGTTGCGAAGCTTGAACAGCTTGCTTACCAGTTCAAGCATGGTGTTGACCATTTTTCCGGAAGTAAACGGACCGAAGTATTCCGATCCGTCACGGATCATTTTCCGTGTGGAGAACACCCTTGGGAAGCGTTCGTTACGGATGCAGATCCATGGATAGGTCTTATCGTCTTTAAGGCTGACATTGTACCGCGGCTGGTGCTTCTTGATGAGATTGTTTTCCAGCAACAAGGCGTCCATCTCGGTATCGACGACGATGGTGCGGATGTCGTGGACTTTTCGCACCATGACCGCTGTCTTGCCGCTTTCGTGTCGCTCCTTCTGAAAATAAGAACTGACACGTTTCTTCAGCGACTTCGCCTTTCCGATGTATAGGAGCTTCCCTTCGGTATCATAGAATTGATAGACACCGGGCTGATCGGGCAGCACCGAAAGCTGTGAAGCGATATGTCCGTTTTCGACCATCGGACAATCGGGATTATAAACCGTAGGTGGCTAACAGATACGCGATGGATGTCATGGTGGCACCGCCCAACAGCAGCTCGCGTTTGTTCACCAGTTCGATCGTATCAATGGGAGCGTGATGCACATCGAAGTAGCGCTGCGACTCGATGACCAATCCGATCAAAGGAGTTCCTATCCTGTCTTGCAGATAACCGATATCCGCGCCACCGTGCTCTTCCTCGAAGTTCCATACGTTGTAGGGCTTGAATAATCCCTGCCACTTCCGTACTGATTCTTTTTTCTGCTCGTCCATTTGCAAGCCAAGACCGAACGGTGTGAATCCGCCGGCATCGCTTTCGATGGCTGCGACATGTTTCTCTTTTTTCCGCTCTGCTTCTTCTGCATACTTCTTTCCGCCCTTCGTGCCATTCTCTTCGTTCATGAAAGCAACGGCACGGATACTGCGGCGCGGACGTAAATCCAACGCCTTGAGTGTGCGAAGCACATCGATCGACTGTACGATACCGGCTCCATCATCGTGTGCACCATCGCCGGTGTCCCAGGAGTCGAGGTGTCCGCCGACTACAACGAATTCCTCGGGGTGCTCGCTGCCTCGTATTTCACCGATGACGTTATGCGACAATACACTGTCCAGTGTAGCGCAATTCATTTTGAGTGAAAACCTGGTCTGCTTATCTGCGCGGATGATTCCACTGAGCAGATCCGCTCCATTGGTGGAGATGGCACAACATGGGATTTGGGGCAACGTATCCGCATAACGCATCGAACCCGTGTGCGGGTTGTCGTCCTGTGCAAGTGTCATGGAGCGAACAATGGACGCAACGGCACCGTATTTAGCCGCCATCGACGGTCCGCGCCAACGGTAAGCGCCCGCCTCGCCATACGCATTGAAGGTGTTGACGAAGCGACGATCGAAGGGATGATTGAAGAAAACGATCTTGCCAGTGATTTTTTCTTTGCCCAATTTTTCGAGTTCGTCGAAATTGGTTACCTCGATGACTTCGGCTTCAACGCCGCTGGAAGGTGTGGCCACCGAGCCGCCTAAAGCACAAACTGGGACTTTCTGTCGATGGCCTGTCTTGTCGATGATCTCCCCCGACTCCTTTGCTCCGCGCACCCAATGCGGCACCCATACCTCTTGCAACCACACGGTATCGGCACCAGCTTCCAACATGCGCTTGCGTGTCCATTCCACTGCGCGTTCGGCTTCGGGAGATCCGCTCAGTCGACCTCCTATGGATGTGCAGAGGTCCCTTAACCATTCGTAAGAAGGCGAATTGGAAAGCACTTCGGTATAGATGCTCCTGAGCGCGACACTGTCGTTGACAGACTGTGAGCGAGCCGCCGAAGCAAGTACCAGCAAACCGAAAACAAGAAGAGATGTGCGGACTATTTTCATGTTCGTTTCGTAAAGATGATTTGATGGGCGGTTCAGTGGTCCGTAGTAGTGTTTTCGGTTGAAGAGGAATCGTTCTTTTCGATAGCCTCATGGATTTTTTTGTGAAACACCAGGTAGGAAATCACTCCGACCGTGATGGCGCTGTCAGCTACGTTGAAGACCGGACGGAAGAATAAAAACGGTTCTCCTCCCCAAACAGGAACCCATTCCGGGAACACGCCGTTGATGAGTGGGAAATAAAGCATGTCCACAACACGTCCATGAAGGAATTCATCGTATCCACCCTCAGCAGGAAGGAAGCTGGAAAGGCCCAAGGCGCTATCCGAGAACAACAAGCCGTAGAAAGCCGAGTCGATGATGTTTCCAATGGCTCCTGCAAGAATGAGCGAAAAACAGGCAATCAATCCGGGGTGAGATTTCTCTTTTGCCAACCGAACGATGTACCAGGCGATGGCGAACGAGGCGAAGATCCTGAAAAGGCTGAGGAAGATTTTTCCGTAACTGCCGCCGAACTCGAGCCCGAACGCCATCCCATAATTCTCGGTGAAATGAATGTGAAACCAGTTTCCAAGAACCGTGAAGTCCTCGCCGAGGTACATGTGAGTCTTGACCCACCATTTCGACCACTGGTCGAGCAGCAGCACTGATACGACAATGACCGCCGACAGGCTGAGCAGATTGCGATTGGCTCTTTCTTTCATAGTAAAGGATAAAAATACAGCTAAAAACCGAGCGGAAACCGCCGTGATGTTGAGCGGCTGAGTTAAAAAAGAACGGCTCCCGAATGACCGGGAGCCGTTGTTATAAATCGGTTGAAGCCGAATCAGTCGCGGTATTGATTGACCTTGGCTTCGATGGATTGCGTCGTATGCGGCACTGCACGCAGGCGCTCCTTAGGAATCAATTTTCCGGTTACGCGGCAGATGCCGTAGGTCTTATTCTCGATACGGATCAGCGCGTTTTCCAATTGCTCGATGAATTTCTTCTGACGACCTGCCAGTTGACCTGCTTCTTCTTTTGCCAATGACTCGGAACCGTCTTCCAACATTTTGAAAGTGTTGGCGGTATCGTCGGTGCCATGCTCGTTGGCGGCAGTCAGCTGAGCCTGGAGCAACGTGAGCTCACGGCGAGCTTCTTCCAACTTGCTCTCGATGATATCACGGAATTCGTCCAACTCAGCATCCGAGTAGCGGGTCTTGTTGGGGTCTTCGTGAGTGATTTTGGCCGTTGGAGCCAATGGGGATTTGCTGATGGCAGGAACAATCGGAGGAGGCATCGGCGGAAGCACCGGATTCTTTTCGGGCATCCTTACCGGCTTTGGCTCTGATTTCTTGGAAGAAGAAACAGGTTTTGCAGGAGCCGGTTTCGCCGGAGCAGGCTTAGCGGCTATCGGCTTAGCAACCGGTTTTTTCGGTGCAGCCG
The DNA here is from genome assembly GCA_046075925.1 of Bacteroidota bacterium. Lineage (GTDB taxonomy): Bacteria > Bacteroidota > Bacteroidia > AKYH767-A > 2013-40CM-41-45 > Pollutiaquabacter. The sequence goes on from JBJTRB010000235.1 coordinate 7,187, forward strand.
CTTTCTTAGCAACTGGCTTAGGGGCCGGCTTTTTTGCTGGCGCTTTCTTGGCTACCGGCTTCTTGGGAGCAGGTTTCTTAGCTGCCGGTTTTTTCGCTACCGGCTTTTTAGGGGCTGGCTTTTTAGCGACAGGCTTCTTTGCGGCCGGCTTTTTCGCTGCAACTTTCTTTGCTGCAGGTTTTGCCTTTGCCTTGGTGATTTTCTTCTTACTCATGACAATGGTGGTGTTGCTTACCTTATGATAAATGTTTGGTAATAAGAATTTTGGTTTGAATGGAATCGTCTACCTCCACCTCTACAGCATCCTGGGTTTCCAGTCGCTCGACCAGATTCAGGGAGGCTGCCAAAATTTCGGCGCAAATATAGTCTTTATTGGTAAGGACCGAGTCCCGCAGCCCGTCGTGACTGAGGATCTGCAGATCAATCCGGTCGGTTACTTCGAATCCGCGGTCTTTTCGAAGATTCTGCACCCGATTGATCAGTTCCCGAGCGATTCCCTCGCGGCGTAGCGATTCGGAAATGGTCACATCCAAGGCAACTGTAAGCTTGCCTTCGGA
>JBJTRB010000236.1:0-6637 GCA_046075925.1 Bacteroidota bacterium
GCAAAATGGAGTTGGAGCATGTCGCGTTCCCATTGGTCAGCACCATCCAGAGCATCCATACGATTCTCGGCATGAAGGCACAGGACAAGGGAATTGAACTTGATACCATCATCGACCCTGCCTTACCGGATTATGTGCTTGGCGATGAGACCAGGATCACGCAGGTGATCATCAACCTGGCCGGCAACGCCATCAAGTTCACTGAAAAAGGCAAGGTCACAATCTCAGCCAACGTGGTTTCAACTGCTCCCGGCAGTTGTTCCATCCGGTTCAGCGTGAGAGATACGGGAATAGGTATTCCTGCAGATAAATTGGAAACCATTTTTGAAAGTTTCGGTCAGGCTTCTTCCGACACGACACGTAAATTCGGTGGAACTGGACTCGGACTCACCATCTCCAAACAGTTGGTTGAGCTACACGGCGGTCGACTCATGGTGGAAAGCCGTCTTGGAGAAGGATCCGATTTCTTCTTCGAGATCAACTACCCTACTGCAACCGCTCCTGTCGCCATCGACCCTGCACAATCCGGTAAGGATGTGGACATGCAGGGCAAAAGGATTCTTGTCGTCGAAGACAACGAATTCAACCAGATGGTTGCAGTCGACAGTATATTGGACCTCTTCCCTGCTTTGCAGGTGGATGTAGCTCCTGGCGGATCCGATGCCATCAGGATGTTGCAGGAGAATGCCTACGACATGGTGTTCATGGATATTCAAATGCCTGAAATGGACGGCTACGAGGCGACTCGCAGGATCAGAGCCTTGAAGGACGAGAAGAAATCAGGCATTCGCATTTGCGCCATGACGGCCAATGTGACCAAAGAAGAAATCGATGAATGCTCGGCTGCGGGCATGGATGATTTCATGATCAAGCCGTTCACTTCGGAACAGCTGAGTGAAAAGATCCTTCGTAACATCTTACCCGCGACCAACATGGTTGCTGCAACTCCGGCACCAAGCAGAGTCGATACCATACGCGACGAAATCATCCATCGGCTCAAGTTGGGCCTTCCCGATCATTTACACTATCACGGCGTCCATCACACGCTGGATGTACTGGAGGCGGTGGAAAGAATCGCAAAGGCAGAAGGTATCACCGGAAGCGATGTGGAGTTATTGAAAGTAGCCGCCTTGTATCACGACAGCGGATTCCTAAAAAACGCACACAACCATGAGGCGACCGGTTGCGGATTCGCCAAAGCGGAACTTCCGGAGCTGGGATTCACTAAAGAAGAGGTGCAGAAGATCTGCAGCATGATCATGGCCACCAAATACCCGCAGCGCCCAAAAAATCATCTAGAGCAGATCCTATGCGATGCCGACTTGGACTATCTGGGCAGGAGTGATTTTTTTGAAATCGGAAGAACGCTCTACCAAGAGCTGCTGGAAACCGGACGCCTGACATCAGAAAAAGAATGGAATCGCTTGCAAGTGAATTTCCTTTCCAGCCATCGGTATTTCACCGAGACTGCCAAGTCGACCCGCAACGCCGCTAAATCAGCCCACCTGGAAAAGGTGAAGCAACTGGCTTAAGCGACTCCTTCGACGAAATACATCTCGATATCCCCTTTATTTTTTGCAGGGATCTTTCCACGGTAAGTGAAAGTGAATTGGTCTTTCACAAGCTCAAAGGTGGTTCCTGAAATATTGACCTTCCCAGGCTCACCACTGCTTTCCATACGGGATGCCGTATTCACGGTGTCGCCCCAAACATCGTATGCGAACTTCTTGATGCCGACGATGCCGGCAACCACCGGACCGGTATGTATACCGAGTCGCAGATCCATATAAGGCAAACCCTGTGCTTCACGTTCTGCTTTGTGCCTGCGCATGAATTCCTGCATCTCCAGTCCCGCCTTGATGACATCCTGAGGATGCGTCTGCGTGACTGCAGGCAGTCCGCCGGCACACATGTATGCATCACCGATCGTCTTGATCTTTTCGATCTGGTAACGCATCACGATCCGGTCGAATTCGCTGAAGCAGTGGTTGATGTACTCGACCAGCTCGGCAGGGGAAAGCTTCTCCGCCACCTTGGTGAAGTTCTTGAAATCAGTGAACATGACGGTGACCGAGTCAAAGCTTTTGGCTTGCGCCGTGCCGGTCGCTTTCAACTCTTCGGCTGTTTCTTCAGGAAGAATGTTCAGGAGTAACTCATCGCTGCGCTTTTTCTCCTTGGAAATACGATTCCGCTGACTGAGAAAAACCCCTGCGAAAAGCAGCATGATGGCGAATCCGCCAATGAAACTGTTGCGCACGAGTTTCTGCCGACGGATCTCCTGCTGCTTCAACTCCTGATCTTTGGTGAGGAGAGAAATCTGGCTTTCTTTCTTTTCTATCTGATAGTTGAATTCAGCACCCTGCAGCTTCTTATCCTGATCGATATTGTAAATGGTATCCTTCACTGCTATGAGTTTCTCCTGATAGGAAAATGCGTGTGCATAATCTCCCATGCTGGCATAGAGCGAAGAAAGTCCTTCGTAGATTTCCTTGAGAAAGTACTTCGCTCCGGTCTCATTGGCGGCGGCTTCTGCCTGCTTGAAACAGGTCAGAGCAGCAGACTTGTCGCCCCTCGCCTTGTAAGCGAAGGCAAGCGCCTGCAGGGTGATGGCCATGTCGTTTTTGGCATCAAGCCCTTTGGCGATTTCATAACCTCGTTTCAGGTATTCGATCGCCTTATCGTACTCTTTTCGCTTCGTATACAATTTACCGATGTCCATCAGGGCATACGGCATGTTCTCAGTCCCTTCGTAGGCGATCAAAGCACGGTTGTAATATTGAAGAGCAAGTGAATCATTGCCCATTTTCCAATCCTGGGCGTAAATCTCGCCGAGGTTGACAGTGGTACTACCCAGCAACTCCAGGAATTTCGCGCGTACATCATCACTCGCCTTACCATCAGCCAGGACCTTTTCGCTGAGCGGTAAAGCACGCTGAAGGTACTCCGTAGCCTTATCGAAGGTGATCGGCTTATTCATGTAAACAGCGCCGATATTGTTCAAAGCGGTACACATACGGAGCGTATCACTTATGCTTTCAGACAACTTCAGGGAGCGGATGTAGTTATCCAAGGCCTTCACATCATCGCCTTGATTGAAATAAACCGCGCCGATGTTACTGAAGATATTGGCGACGCCCACACTGTCACCCATCGAAGAAAACGCCTCCAGCGATTGATTGTAATTCTGAAGAGCATCAAAGTAAACCCCCTGGTTGAAATACCCTCTGCCGATCAATTTATAAGCAGAGGCTACTCCTCGCTTATAGCCCAGTTTTTTTGACAAATCGCAAGCCTGCCTTCCATAATCGACCGTTAATGCTGGAGATGTACTGGTAAACCTTGTACCGATGTTCAACAACGCTCCTACCTTGACTGTGTCATCGGGAGCTTTTTTGACAGCGGCAACCATGCTATCCAACTCGACGTCCTGTGCATTTCCAACAAGGGAAATCAAGGAAATCAAGCAGAAAATGAATACACGATTTCGACTCATCGAAGGCTACTCATTATTTGAGCGATGATAAAAGTACAAAAAACGAGTAAAGCCGGGTGATTAGCCCGGCTTTGCTCGTTTTTAACTGAAAATCGATTGACTGAATAAAAAGGATATTACTGAAGGATCACCCTGATCGTACTGACGACCGTACCAGCTCTTTCAATACTTACGAAATAAACCCCACGAGAAAGTCGTTCCAAGTCGAGCACCTCGGTATTATTTCCTTCGTGCACATGGATGATATCGGAAATGTGGATGTTACCGACCATATCAAAGAGCCTGATTACTGCCTGATCCTCTTCTGCAGATTTGAACGAAATGTTCAATTTTGAAGTAGCCGGATTAGGATAAGCGATTATTTCCTGTAATCCCGAAACCGCTTCATCCATAGAAACCGTGCGGCATGCCAAGTTAACAGACACCACCAGGGTAGCAGGATTGGACGCCCCACACGCGTTGTTGGCAGTCACACTCACTGTCACAGAATTACTAGTAGCGGTAGTGAATTTGATCGTTACTGAACTGCCCGAGTTTGAACCAACGATGCTTGCCCCACCGGTAACAGCCCACGTATAGGATGTCGCTCCAGTAACAGCAGCAATCGAATACACCACTGATGACTGACTTCTGCAAACAGTTGCCGGACCGGAGATGGCGGCTGGCACTTCAGGATAAGGACTGACGTACAGGCATGAAGGCGTTCCAGCACCACATGCATTGTTTGCGGTCACACATACATATCCTGGTGTACGGAAATTATTCCCGTAGTTCATCGTGATGGATGTTCCTTGGTTGCTTGTGATGGAGGCACCAGTCGGAATCGTCCATGTGTAGGATGTAGCTCCGGGCACTGGAGAAATGCTGTAATTCTTTGCATTCGCACGGCACAAATTGGAAACCGGCCCGGTTATCACACCGGCAGTAAGTACGGAACCACTCACAACACCGCTTGCACTTCCAGTACAGCCGACTGCATCAGTGATGGTGACCGTATACGTACCTGCTGACAGGTTACTAATCGTTTGTGAAGTCAATGAACCGGGCGTCCATCTGTAAGAATATCCTGGGGTACCGCCTGAGGCAACAACGGTTGCGCTTCCAGTGGCACCACTGCAGACAGTCTGCGTGGTTGAAACAACTCCGGTGACTGCAGCAGGAGCAACAACCGTAGCACTTCTACTTGCTGTACAACCCTTGCTGTCTGTCACAGTATACACATAGGTTCCAGCGATTAGATTGGAAGTGGCGGCTCCGCCGTAGGTGTAGGCAGGCGTACCACCCGATGCTGACAGTGAAACCGATCCCGTTCTTCCAAAACACAGAGGCTGGGTTACAGTAACAGAAAGCACAAGCAATGCAGGAGCGGCGACAATCGAAGCAGTTGCTGCGGCCGTACAACCGGATGCATCCGTGACTGAATAGGAATAAACGCCAGGCGCCAGTCCGGAAGTGGCTGCACCGCTATAGGTATAAGGAGCCGTACCGCCCGTAGTCGAGAGTACTACTGAACCCGTTTGTCCGAAACAGGAAGGCTGGGCAGCCGTTGCGTTCAATACGATGGCTGCAGGCTCGACCAATGAGCCATTGATGTAGTTGACCGAATAATTGGCTGGCTGATTGAGCACAACACCGCTTGGAACAATGGAGTACGATCCTGCAGGTGGGTTAGAAGATGTCACCACGCTTCCTGAAGAATTGACCACAGCATACTGAGGGCCCGATTGGATGACAGTAGATGCCTGATCATCGTATTGCAAACCGGAAACAGTGGAGGTGAATACAGGTATACCGTTACAAGCAGGACTCTTGTCATCAGCTCTTACAGTAAGGGTGGCTGGGAGAATCGTGAGAGAACCGATATCATAAGAGATATTGAAATTATTGCTTATGAATGCGCCAGGAACGATGCGCCAGGAGCCCACGGTGATACCGGTTACCATGGCAATCGATTGGAGATCGGTCAAAGAGTCCTCTTCAGGAGCGAATACATCTGTCGAATCTATGATGATGGCGACATTGCTGTTGCTGCTATCATTGAGGTTGGAGCTGTTTAGTACAGGATAACCGTTCGTGACGGCGCGACCATTGGAAACCGCTCGACCGTTGGAAACCGCTCGACCATTGGAAACCGCCCGGCCATTCACACCTGCCCTAGGAGAGACCAGATTGGTATACAATGTATCGCCAGCGTAATTAGCCATCGAATCGACATAGGCGAAGATGGAAACCGGAGCCACGTCCACGACATTGGTGGTATCATAAACGATCGAATTGGAAACCGCACGGCCATTGGAGACCGCCCTGCCATTGGAAACCGCCCTGCCGCTGACAATCATGGCCAGGTTGCGCAAGTCATTATCCGTGATGGATCGACCGTTGCTCACCGCTCTGCCATCGACAAGAGCCAGTGAATTTGATAATTCGCTCTGATGCAAGGCATCGATTGAAACTTCGAAGGTGGACAGGACAGCAGGATCGATGATGGATTCATCGTATGCATAATCGTAGCGGAATCCGGTGATCTTGTCGCCATAGGTGAGCACCGTATCCTTTGGTGTTACAACCAAAGGCAATGGTTGAATGGACAAGACCCCGTCCACGAAATCGTATTCGAAGAAAGTATAGAATCCCGAGTCGCTGATTACAGCTGATGGACGAATGAAATAATTACCTACATCACTCAACGAATTGGCAGGGGTGAGATATGCGAGTTGTCCAAGACCGAGACTATCCAATGTGTAACCGCTTGAAGCAAGTGGCACACCATTCACCGTCACTGATGAAGTCCAAACCGGCATGCGCTCACCGTACTTCTTGATCTTGTTGTCTGCCGTTACCACGACATGCTTCTTCGCAGGAGTAAAGAAGTACAGCGTATCCGAGGTGCCTCCGTCATTGATATTGGGTACGATCGGAGGTGTATAGACGTACAACGGATAGTTGCCGAAGAACGGAGGAACGATCGCGTTGAGCAGGTTGCCATTCAAGAAAGTAGTAGGCAATGTATCGCCGTTGAAAATCACTACGGATTGAGTAGTGAAGAATTGTCCAGCAACCGCGACCGTGAAGGTGGTGCTTCCAGGAGTGGTTCCGTTGGGGACAACCAAGGAGTCCAAATCAGGCGTAGGTGCGGCAAATGTG
>JBJTRB010000237.1:0-10183 GCA_046075925.1 Bacteroidota bacterium
GGAAACCGCAGCTCCGGTGATTCCCCAAACTGGTACCAGCACGAAAGTGAGTCCTACTTGAAAAACGGCAGCCACTCCATGGATGACATGCAATGTGGTCCGGTGACCGGCAGCCGTCAGCAGTCCGGCGGATAATCCGAATGCAGCATTGACTACCTGCCCTGCTAACAAGATCAGCATCGGAACGTAAGCGGCCGTCTCGAACCGCTTTCCGAAACCACCCAGCAAGTAGGAGCCAGTCAACACCAAGAGTAAAAGCAGTGGCAATGCCATCAGGAGAATCTGGCGCGATGCATCGGTGACCAGCTTTTGCAATGATTTCTTCTGTCCTTGCCTGATTGCATCCCGTATCGGAGGGAGATAGACATAATCCGTCACTGAAAGTCCGAATACGACCAACGAAGTGATCCGTACAGCGACTGCATAGTAACCCGCCTGGGTGTGATTGGCAAGGTACCCGATGACCAGAATATCTGCTTGTAACAACAGCAATTGAAACAAAGACCCGAGCATGAAAGAGGAAGCCGTTCGTATCCACTCTGCGCGTTCGTAGACGATCTCCGAACTTTCCATGCGTTCGCGTAAACGGCGACTCTTTGCTCTGCGAATCATCATGGAAATAATCACTGTACAGGCGAATTGCTGCAGCAGTGCCGCATCGACAGTAAGGTATCCATGCTCCCAATAGTAATAGGCACACGCTGCAGCCATCAGCAGCGGGAACACCACTGAAATAGGTGTCATGGATGCTTTGATACGATGGAAGGCCTTTAAAAGGGAAGAAGAGCGATAGACATATGCCAGCAAGGGTAGTGTGAACATCGCCCATAGCATGCCTTCCGAAAAACTCTCGCGCCCGCGCCGGCTGTTGTAAACCAGATAAACGAAAATACCCAGACTGCAAATCAACGCCATGATGGTGATCCACCTTCCGGAAAATCGGATGAAGCCTTGGGCTTTCCCGAATTCTTTTTTCGCTAAAGCCTGCGGGAGGAAACCGGATACGCTTTGATCGAAACCCGATAAGCTTACGACTAACAGGATATTCAACCAGGTGAGAATGATCGTGTAATCGCCGTAGGCTTTGGCTCCTAACAAACGAGCCAGCAACAAATGCAATAGGAACACCAGCACCATACCCGTCAATCGGAACAGCATGGACTCGGTCACACTCCTTGTCAGTCCTATGGAGCGTGTACTCCGATGAAAGCGTTCCTTGATCGACATGTATGTTCAGTCGATGAAATCAAAAACGTGTAACGCCGCAGAAATCCAACACCTGCTTATCAGCTACCGGAAGTCCCTGGAACTCCTTATGATTCACCAGAAATACTAACAGGTCCGATTCGCGGACAGCTCTTAATGTATCGGTGATGGGCAATCGAGGATGTCGACGCAAATTGGGTTCCACGGCCATCACATGGTATCCTTCATTTTCAAGCGTCTCATAGATCTCCAATGCAGGAGATTCCCGCAGATCATCGATGTCCGGTTTATAGGCAAGGCCCATACAAGCGATCACCGGTGCACGACCCAAGCGCTTCTGCAGCTTACGGGCATCTGTGCGGATGCGGTCCAGCACCCACTCGGCCTTATACGTGTTCACCTCGCGCGCGAGGCGAATGAGTTTCGCTTCTTTCGGGAAGGCGGAGGCGATGAACCAAGGATCGACAGCGATGCAATGTCCGCCGACACCTGGTCCGGGAGTAAGTATTTTCACCCTGGGATGCTTGCTTGCCAAATGAATGAGTTCATTGACGTTGATACCTGCCTTTTCACTGATGATCGAAAGCTCGTTGGCGAAGGCGATATTGACATCGCGGTAAGCATTCTCTACCAGCTTCGTCATTTCTGCGGTGCGCGAGTTCGTACGGTGCAAGGTACCTCTGACGAAAAGTGAATAGAATCTGACTGCTGCTTCCGTCGAGGCATCATCGATTCCTCCGATGACACGATCGTTCTGTTGCAATTCATAAATGACGCTTCCTGGCAGGACCCGTTCCGGACAATATGCAATGAAGAGTTTCCCTTTCAGATCCGGACGCTGCTTGAACAACACATCCGCCATTCGCTCGGTTGTGCCAACCGGGCTGGTAGATTCGATGATGAATAGATTTCCGGCGCGCAGATGCGGAGCAGCCATCACGACGGCACGTTCCACATACGACAAATCCGGTTGATGCGATTTCTTGAATGGAGTCGGTACGGTGACGATGAAAACATCCGACGGCTGCGGTTTGATGGAGGCGACCAATCGTCCCTTGCTTACCGCATGATGGACAAGTCCTTCCAAATCGGGTTCCACGATGTGAATTTTTCCTTTATTGACCGTGTCGACCACAGCCTTGTTCACATCGACTCCCAATACGTTCATTCCACGACTGGCGATGAGTGCGGCAGTAGGAAGTCCGATGTAGCCCATTCCAAGAATGGTGACCGATGGCTTACCTGAATCGGCGGCAGCTGGCTTTCGATTTTTTGTCATGAAAAGTAATCGCGTACATGTCCGAGTATTCTGGCGGCAGACTTTCCGTCGCCATATGGATTGACCGAACGTGCCATGCGATCGTAGGCTGTCCGGTCGGTGATCAATTCTTCCAAGGAAGCCACGATGCGTTCGCGATCGGTTCCCACTAAACGGGCGGTGCCGGCATCGACACCCTCCTGTCGCTCAGTCACGTCACGCATGACCAGCACCGGCTTGCCGAGTGATGGTCCCTCTTCCTGCAAGCCACCTGAATCAGTAAGGACGATGTGGCATTTTTCCAATAACCAGATGAAACCGGCATAGTCCATCGGCTCGATCAGGTGAATGTTCTGCAGGGAACCCAAAATCCTTCGCACGGGTTCCTGAACGTTCGGATTGAGATGAACGGGGTAGATGAATGAAATTTCAGGATGATTCACAGCCACTGCAGCGATGGCCTCGCAGATGTTCTCGAACGGTTTTCCAAAACTCTCTCTCCGATGGCCGGTGATCAGCACGAAGCGATCATCGACGGGGAGCGAGGAAAGCCGCTTCCTCGTGCCTGCGCCATCGCCGCTTCGTACGATACTGATACCCCAATGCAACGCATCAATGACCGTATTCCCTACGACATGGATCGGAGCGTTGACATTTTCTTTCAAGAGATTGTCAGCTGCTCCCTGGGTAGGCGCGAAATGAAGTGCTGCAATGTGACCCGTCAATACTCGATTGATTTCTTCGGGAAAGGGCGCATACTTGTTGCCACTACGCAAGCCGGCTTCGATGTGTCCTACCGGTATACGCTTGTAATAAGCTGCCAAAGCACCAGCGAAGGCGGTGGTCGTATCGCCCTGCACGAAAACCAAATCGGGCTGTTCTGCCTCCAATACCCGCTCCAACCCTTTCAGGCAATCAGCCGTTACGTCGAACAGCGACTGGCCAGGACGCATCAGGTTGAGGTCATGATCCGGCTGAATTCCGAAGAAGTCCATGACCTGATCCAGCATCTGTCGATGCTGCGCCGTTACAGCGATCCGGCAGATGAAATCCGAATACTCTTGGAAGGCACGAATCACCGGAGCCATCTTGATGGCTTCAGGACGTGTTCCGAAAACGAACAGGATACGTTTGGCGGCAGGCATGAGTGAACCACCCAAGGTGCACCTTGGGTCGCACCTTATACCGGAGAGCATGGTTGTTGGTTTCGGGAATCAGCCGAAAAACAGGGTTTCAACCCGATTAAAATCCTAGAAATCGAAGTAATAGTTCTCCAAACTCGTTCGTAGTCCGAAATAAACCAGGCCCGATTGCTGGTTATCGACCTTGCTTGAAAAACTACGCTGCTCATAACCCGCCTCCACCACGAAATCCGTCTTCGGATTCACGAGATAATTGACACGGATACCGATGGTGTTCAACTTGCATTCCCGTCCTGTGAACATATCGTAGCCATAATCCTGAGGCCGGGTATCATACGATAAAAAGATATTGTTCCCCAGGTTGGCGGCCGAGGTATCACGACCCATCTGAGCCACTTGCACCTTCAGCTCTGCGAAAAAATTCCTCCATCGGTAGTTGACGAACGTGATTGATTCCACGAAATCCGCGCCCAAAGGATGAGCCAACGCTTGATTGTAGTGCGAGTAATTCTGCGATCCGCTGCGATGTTGATAGGTGAATGGACGCGCAAAATTGATTTCACTTTGGAAATTAAGGTCTTTGATTCCGAACAGGCTGAACGACTTGACGCCAAGCTGAGCAGCTTGCTTGTTTCCCCACCAGCCGTTGCCGGCACGTACTTCATCCAGAAGGAATTCATCCAGCATCAACTGTCCGTAGATCGAGCTGCTCTTGGAGACCTTCCAACGCACATTCAGTCCGAGTAAGGCATTGTCCGGCGATCCCATCGAATTCTCGACCGGGCGCAGGAATAAAAACGGGTTGAGATAGTGCAACTCATATCCTCGGGATGCAGCAGGGGCCCAAACGACCGACTCGAAAAAACCCAGCGAAAGCCTGTTCTTACGTCCGATGTTCACATCCAAATGATGGAAGGTGGAGTACTTTTTCGGATAACCGATATTCTGATCCGGCGGTGTCTGAAGATCCTGCATCACAGCATAGGTTACCGAGTACCTGAACTTCCAAAAGGTCATGTTGGTCCGGAGAAACGGAAACGGGTACGCGTTATCGGATAAGAGCATGGACCGGTATCCGTCACCGATAAACAACTTGTCTTGGGCGAACAAGAAGTCGAAGTGACGATTGAGACGGAACGCCATTCCTCCTGTCGACATGCTGAAGTCCAGTTTCTCATTCGAGAGGAACTTAGCTTTCCCTTGTCCTGGAGCGACGCCCGTGATCCGGATGGTGCTATCGATGTAAGAAAGGTAGCGTGCCTGATTCTCCCGGAAGGAGGTATAGAAAAAGAATCGTCCTGAAACATTTCCCTGTACCAACAATCCTCTGGTATTGACGAAGACGTTACGGTCATTCAACCGGTCCGTTCCTGCTTGTAGATTGAATATCGGATCGATTGACAGCAGCAAGTCGTCTTTATCCACTTGTAACAAATGTTCCTTCCTAAGTTTTCTGCCGACCCATGTGGAGTAAAAATGTGTGTTCGATAGCACGACATCCGTGGCTTTCCTGGTATCCATTACACTATCAAGATCCGGAAGCGCATAGGGTTGCAGCGACGTATGGAAGCCCGTGGTATCGGCATTCAAGGCTGCACCGATACGCAGATTCAAATCACGGTTCAGCGGAAAAAGGTATTCCTGAGCGTGAGCAGCTATGCACATAAAAAAGAAGGACAGAGAAATGATGAGACGTGAGCAAGCCGCTTTCATGATGCAGTCAATGACCTGTAAATAGTAGTCGCAAGATAAGGCATTGAAGGCATCCGATGTGCTACTGTTCAAGAGCCTCCGACAAAGGTGAAAAAGCCGAGGCGGTGCCGGACTTCAGCTATGCACAACAGGTTCCAAACCGCAGTTCCTGCAAATTGAGCCCAACAAGCGCCCATCATCCCATAGGATGGAATGAGTACGAGACAAGCGATGACGTTCACCAACGCCGCTACGACAGCGATATTCCGCATGGTACGATGATGGCCCGTCATATTCAGCAATTGACTCGGCAGACCGACAGCTACCACGATGAGCTGTCCCGCCAACAAGACGAATAATTCAGTTTCTTTCCCTTCGAATGCTGACCCGAAGATCGAAAGCACCGGCGACGCTCCAAGATAAAGCACCAGGAAAATAGGAAGTGAGGAAAGCAGGATCAGACGAGCGGCCTCTGATGAATGGCTGCGTAAGCCACGCATGTCACCGGAGGCGTAGGTTGCTGCAAAACGAGTCATCACAAGGCCGTTGATGGCCAGGATCGTGATGTTAGTGAAGACGGAAATCCTGACCAATGCGTTGTAAATACCCACTTCAGACTCCGGAACGAATGCTGCCAACACGAGTGTACCTGCAAAACTCATCAGCAACTGCAAGACGGTAGTCATGAACATCGGATTGGCGACTTCTCCTAGCTCGGATTTCGATGTGGTGTGTGCAATACCGGAACGCCATGGCCCCGTTTGTTTCAACCAACTGAACAAAGAGAGCAATGCAGAGATGGCGATAGCAATGAATTGGATGAAGACCGGCGCATTGACCACAGGAAAATATACGGATCCTACAACCAATAGAAGCAATGCGATGGAAGAAATGGATGAGGTTTGAAAAAACGTATACTCCCCGATCCGACGCAATCCTCTCAAGCATTCCGAATTCACTTGCAATAAGGTCAAGGGCACGACCATGAGCGCGTTCCACCTGAGCACGGAAACCAGATGCGGCTTCTTGAGATAGCTTTCAGCCAACCAAGGGGCAGCAATGAATAGGATCAATGCCAATAAAGACGAGAAAAAAACTACTCGTGTGAAAGAGGTCTTATAGATGCCCCTGATGCCAGCCATATCACCCAATGCAAAGTGAGCCGAGATGAACCTGACCAGTGCCAGATCAAGTCCTAATTTACCGAACACACTTGCAATGCTAAGCATGGCGATGCAGATGGAAACGATTCCCAAGGACTCGGCTCCGAACCAACGGGCTGTGGTCCATGTCACAAAAAATCCAGTGCCAGTGCCAATGACACGGATGAATAACGACCAAACGCTGGTCCGGATCAGGTCTCGGTAGGCGCTGTCGTTTCGTATCCGTCCGCGGATTTCGGCGATCTTATTTTGCAATGAACCCGCCATTTCTGAGGTCGTGTTGGTTATACATCAACACACTTCCATCCGATATCCGATACACGTTCCTGCCTGCCGCGAGTAGAACCGCATGTCCAGCAGCGGTATCCCACTCTCGCGTGGGACCGAATCGTGGATATTCATCGGCCTTACCGGCCGCTACAAGACAGAATTTCATGGAGCTCCCGGCGGGCAATACGGTTATCCTTCCTTTTTCCTTTTTCAAACCCGACAAGTACTCTTCCGTGGCTGCATCGCTGTGTGAGCGACTGACTGCCACTGTATAGTCAGCTGCATCCGATCTGATTGGAGCCAATTCCATTCCTGTCAAATCAGACAGGTCTTCAAAAGAATATCTGGAAGCCGAAGTCACATGCCTAACGCCATTCCCAACCCATCCAGCATACAATTCATCCGTGACCGGACAAAGCACTACACCCATTAGCGGAAGTCCATGATGAATCAAAGCGATATTCACCGTGAACTCCCCATTACGGTGGATGAACTCTTTGGTACCATCCAATGGATCGACCAACCAAAAACGCTCCCAACCGCTCCGGACATCGAACGCAGGCAATTCAGCTTCTTCACTGATCACTGGCACCCTTGAGTCGTGGAGGAAGGATAGTATCACTTGTTGTGCTTCCAGATCGGCACGTGTCACCGGACTGTCATCGGCTTTGTGATCGACCGTGAAATCCCCGTTGTAAATGGATAAGATGGCAACGCTTGCAGCCTGGGCGGCTTTGATTGCCTGAAGGAACAATCGCTCTTCCGTTGAAATCGTTGTCATCGTCCGATCAAAGGATCATACCTGCTCCGACAGTGTAGTTCGATTGTTCATCGATCAATATGATACTGCCGGTAAAACGGTTCCGACGGTAACTGTCATAAAACAATGGCTGGGAAACACGCAACTGGACACGACCGATATCGTTCATGATCAATTGCTGCGTATCAGGTACACGGCGAAGCGTATTGATGTCCATCTTGTATCTGAGCTCCTGCACCTGACACACGACTTCATGAGAAGTGTGACGCACGATATAACGGTTCCCGTTTTTCAAAGGGCGCTGATCGAACCAACACACCATCAGTTCGATGTCCTGACCTGAAACAGGAGCATTGTTCGTGCGAACGATCATATCACCGCGACTTACATCCACATCGTCCTCCAAAGAGATGGAAACAGCCATCGGAGCGAACGCTTCGTTGGTTTCCTTATCGCCCGCATGGATGGAGCGGATCCTGGAAGGCAGGCCTGACGGAAGCACTGTAACCTCATCGCCTACCCTGACCACTCCGCTTGCGATGGTTCCAGCGTAGCCGCGGTAATCAGCGTAAGCACCTCCGCGAGGCCTTATGACGTACTGCACTGGGAAACGGCAATCGATATGGTTGAGGTCGCTACTGATGTGGACATTCTCCAAATGATGCATCAAGGTGGCGCCTTCATACCAAGGCATATTTCCGGAACGCATCACCACATTATCGCCATGCAAGGCGCTCATGGGGATGTATTGCACATCCTGTACTTCCAGACGAGAGGAAAAATCCCGGAAATCATCGACGATGGAATTATACACTTGCTCGCTGTGATCCACGAGATCCATCTTGTTGATACATAAGACCAGATGGGGAATGCGCAGCAAAGAAGCGATGAAGGCATGTCGACACGTCTGTTCCACGATCCCCTTACGGGCATCGACAAGTATCAACGCCAGGTTGGCGGTCGATGCACCCGTGACCATGTTACGGGTATACTGGATGTGACCAGGTGTATCGGCTATGATGAATTTTCTTTTTTCCGTGGAGAAATAGCGATAGGCCACATCGATGGTGATTCCTTGCTCACGCTCGGCGCGCAAGCCGTCGGTGACCAATGAAAGATCGGTATGACTGGCACCCATACGTCTACTGGCACGTTCAACTGCGTCCAGCTGGTCCTCAGCCAGACTTTTGGTATCGTACAGGAGCCGACCGATAAGCGTGCTTTTCCCATCATCCACGCTTCCGCAGGTGGTGAATCTCAAAAGGTCTTTTTCGTGCTGATAGGACATGCTGATCAGAAATAACCGGTGCGTTTACGGTCTTCCATAGCCGTTTCAGAACGTTGATCATCGATCCGAGTACCTCGTTCTGTCAATCTTGAAGACGCAATCTCCCTGATGATATCCTGTATGGTGTCCGCATCCGATTCCAGCGCACCCGTGCAGGTCATATCACCTACTGTGCGGAAGCGGACTTTTCTGGATTCGACGGTTTCGCCAGCAGCCAGTGGAACGAAAGGAGAATGCGCGTATAGTACGCCATCACGCTGGACAACCTCTCGATCATGAGCGAAATAAATGGAGGGAACAGGGATTTCTTCTTTTTCAATGTAGCGCCAAATGTCGAGCTCTGTCCAGTTGCTAAGCGGAAAAACGCGCATGTGCTCCCCTTTACGGTGTCGACCGTTGAAGATGTTCCATAATTCCGGTCGTTGGTTTTTAGGATCCCACTGGCCGAACTCGTCACGATGAGAAAAGAACCGCTCTTTGGCACGGGCTTTTTCTTCGTCACGGCGAGCACCGCCGATTGCTGCATCTGATTTGAGTTCCTGTATGGCATCAAGCAACGTCACCGACTGCAGTGCATTCCGGCTGGCATGACGACCGGTTTCCTCCACCACTCTACCTGCATCAATTGAATCCTGTACCAATCGCACCAGTAAACGCGCCTCCATCCGCTTCGACCAACTATCGCGGAACTCGATGGTCTCCGGAAAATTATGTCCGGTATCGATATGCAACAATTCAAATGGCATAGGAGCAGGATAAAACGCTTTCCTGGCCAAATAAGAAGAAACTATGGAATCCTTGCCACCGCTGAAAAGCAGCACCGGACGTTCGAACTGAGCAGCGACTTCACGTAAAACGTGAATGCTCTCTGCTTCGAGCTCGCGAAGGTGATCAAGGTGGTAGGAAAACATGAAATCTATCCAGACAGGACCTACGATCCCGCACTTTTTCAAAGATAAGAAAAGCCTGACAGACGCAGGCTCAGCGTATACGCCTCAGCACATAGTCCCACAACAACTCAAGCGACTGCTCGATGGTCTGGTGATCGGTGGCAACCACCAGCTCCGGATCGACCGGCTCTTCATATGGAGAACTGACTCCGGTGAATTGTTCCAGCTCACCGGCACGAGCCTTGGCATACAGTCCTTTCACATCGCGTTGTTCGCAGACGGCGATATCGGCTTTGACAAACACTTCGCTGAAATCGCCGGCAGGAAGTATTCCCCTTGCTTGTTCGCGGTCTGCACGGTAGGGCGAAATGAACGCATTGACCACCACCAGGCCTGCATCCAACAACAAACGGTTCACCTCGACGATTCCGTTAAGTTCGCAGAATCGGTGCATGGCCCAATTATTCCAAAACAAAGAAACTATGCCCGAACTTGTTTTCAGTTCAAATGGCAT
>JBJTRB010000238.1:0-5432 GCA_046075925.1 Bacteroidota bacterium
ATACTCGGGCCTGTTGAATTTTTTGTTGAAAACCATAAACCAAAAAAAAGCGCTCCGGCAAGAGCGCTTACAATCGAATCGGAAGGAGATCAATGAACGATCACCTTTTGTAAAATTGTTTTACCACGATCAGGAGTTATACTCACCAGATAGAGCCCTGAACCATATTCGGAGAGATCCAACTCATAAATGTTGCGGCTTTTCAGAAGTACCTGTCCCAGAGCATCCATGACATGCACCGTAAAACGCGATTCGAAGACAGATCGGTCCGTGATGCGAACCGAGCCATCGCTTGGATTTGGGGAGATGACATAAGGACCTGCAGCATCAGCTTCAGGAACACCTGTGGAAAGCTGATAGTTGAAACCGGGAGAATATCGATAGACACATCCATTCACATCCGTCGTTCTCACCACGTACACTCCATTCTGAATGGCAGAAAGGGATTGAGCTGTTTCTCCTGAAAGCGATTGACCGTTGAGGTACCACTGATAGGAAGCAGCGGAAGAAGCTGTAAGCACACCATTACTTTCAGAAATAGTCGGAATAGGAGGCGGCTGGTTATCCAGGTAGCAATCCGAATAACGGAATGCCTTTGCATTTCCACCGCCGAGCGACTTACTCCACAAGAGATTACCGGCAGGATCGAATTCCTTGACCATGCCGGATGTACCCATGTTGACCAATATATTTCCGTTCGGTAATTGCTGGGAACTGCCTTCATTCCCATTGTAACCGCCGCATGCCTGGCGTATGGAATAGGTGACAGGGCCATAAGCGGAACCCAGGTTGATGGTGTAATTGTATCCATTGACAGGAGGCAGGAAGATATCGGCACATGAAGCTGTTGCAGAGATGCCACGGTTGTTGTAACCGGCAAGTTCACCTGCGTTGGGACAACCTTCCTGAATCCAATGCGCATCATGAACTACATTGAAATTAGCAGTACCTGCAGCGCTATAGGCGGCAGGATTTCCCCATCGATATAAGATGTCGCCACCTTTACCTGCATTACCACCAGTATGACCAGCAGCTTCCGCCATTGTGGTGCTGTGATCAATCACATAAATCTCATTCAGATTGTGGGAAGAGATCGCAATCTGATCCAGGATCGGATTATAATGCACCCCGTTGGCATGCATCCAATCCTTCTGCGGCCGATAATTGATGTGAAGCAGCTCGGGATGGTTGACAATAGAGGATTGATAATTGGCAAGCGAAGGGTTCACATTTTGAACCAGATGATCCCAAGCTTTCCACTCCCACACCACGACTCCGGTTGTCAGACCTGTTTGTTGCACCTCGACCACCTTATCCGGCCACATGATTCCTGTGTAACCGGTACATCCTGCAGCAGTGACTTCAGCCTGGCTTCTGGCTTCATAGGCGATCAACAGCACATTACCATTGGGCATTGGACAAATATCGTGGTGACTGCAATAACTGGTGGTTGAATAAACAAAATCCCACAACACCGTACCGTTGTAATCGATTTTTTGGAATTGTCCGGAGATGGGTCCGCCAGAGAATGAATTCCCGGCCTTGCTGACGGTACGCCACAACACGCCACCTGGCATCACGTAGGTGGAATAGCAAGTGGGAGCGTTAGATGCATGCGTCCAGGTGTGAGTGACTGTTCCATTCGTATCGATGAGATAGGAAGAAGTCGTGTTCTTGACGCTGTAGGAAGTCTTTCCCGGATATTGCTGCGCTACCGAGAGAATAGGAAGAAATAGCAACAATAGGATGCGAAGATTCATGGCAGATCGTATTTGAGTGTGGGTGGACCAGCTAAAGGTACGATGGTTTAACACTGAAATAAAATATCAAGCTAAACTCCTTTGGAGTCTTTTCAATCACGATAAAGGGTGCGACGAATCACCTCCAGCAACCCACTTTGGGGTTTGTCATCGCATAATTGCCAGAACATGATTCCACCCAGGTGATTACGGATCGCATATCGGGTCTTCTCCGTAATTGAAACAGGATTGTCAAAGGTGGCTAGCAGGCGGTCGCTTTCATTCACTGCATAAGGAGCAAAAGCGGTCGAGTCGAATCGGAGTTGGTAGCCACTTTCCGGAGCAAGTACTTCTTCCGAGCGACTGTACTTGAATGTGTGATCGAAAACACATGGCTGGTACAACTCGACCGGATAACCATCCTTTGTCTTGAACACCCTCGCATAAAAAGCTGCTCCGATGATGATTTTTTCAGCAGGGACTCCACGGGATGTCAATAGTGTGACGGCATTGCTGGTAGATTCAAGTTGGGATGTCGTGGAGTAGAGTGGCGTGTGGTGGCCGCTAACGGTGCTATAACCATGAACCAGATCGTACGACATCACATTGATGAAATCGACCAATGGGCAGACCTCTTTCCAAGCAATGGCGGAATCGATGAAATCGGTGTAACCGCCGGCTGCAAAAGAAAGAATGAAATCATCTCCGTTCACTTTCCTAATACTTTCAAGCAACGCGGTGAAATTGTACTTATCCTGCATCGATCGCTTGTGTCCCGGAAAACCTTTTACGACAGGATATTCCCAATCGAGATCCAACCCGTCGACACCGAAATAGCGTGTGACTTGCTTTACGGATTCCGCGAACGCCCCCCTACCCTTTTCACTCGAAAAGACATCCGAACAGGTGGCGCAGCCTCCCCATCCGCCCAATGAAAGCATGACTTTCAATTTCGGATGTCGTGATTTCAATTCGACCAATTGACGGATGGCAATAGTATCTTCCTGACTTCTCAGACAGAAGTCATCTCCACACAACGTACCGAAACAGTAAATGACATGAGTGAGACTTGAGAAATCAATGCTGTCAAACGGAACCGTATTCCCTGCATAGTAGCCTATCACCTTGAGGGAAGTATTTTCAGAACGGACTGTAGGGCCGAACAGTATGAATAATTGTAAAAGAAGAGCAGTAATAATTCTTGAGCGAATCATGTTACTTTTTAAGAACGGAGTCGGTAAATCTAATACATTTAACGCCTATGAAAAGATCCTCCTACCTTTTTGCTCTGTCAATCCTATCCTACTTTTGTCAGACCCCGACCAATTCGTTTGGCCAAAGCAACTTCGGCAGTGTCGACCCCTTCCTTCCTCTATTCGGCACGTATCAAGTGCACTACGAACGAAAGATCCTGGACCGTCTGAGTGTTGTCGGAGGAGTCGGATTGAAAGCATCCTCCGGAATTTTCGAGATCAACGGTCTCCAAACGGAATCCATTAACCTGAACGATGTCGATTTCAGCGGCTACAAAATACTTCCAGAAGTAAGATGGTATGTAAGTAAAGAAGATCCAGGGCTGTGGGGTTTCTACGCCGGTCTGTATTACAAGTACCAAAAAAACAGCAGCAACATCACCGGCAGCTATACATCGAGCGACGGATCACTGGTGATGGTCGATATGGATCTGATGCTTCATTCCAACACCTTCGGCATTGAACTCGGATATAAATTGAAGGTGTGGAAAAACCTGTTTGCCGATTTCATCATTGCTGGGCCCGGCCTTTCGGCTCAACGTGCGATCATCACTGAAAATGTGCAGCTTCCTGAAAAGTTCTATGAGCGCTTCAATGAAGCAGCCGATAATTACAGTGTTTTAAAAGACCTTGAGCCGAAATTGAACTTCACCAAGGAGGACTTGGACACCAAATTCATTACACCCCATTTCAGGTATGGAATTAAGCTCGGGTGGGCTTTTTAACCACTGTTTCGCCAAGAGATTATCGGAATAATCCAATTATACCCTTTTATCGTCCGAGTTCAAGTTGGCTTTGCAGCAGCCATTGTGGTAAATTCGCAGGTTGTAAATCAATGAAAAATGATTAAAAAACTACTTTTTGCTGTTGCGATGTGCGTTAGTTCCACTTTTGCTTATTCGCAAACTACCGTCAAAAAAGTCGTTTTACAAGGATATTGGTGGAACTACTACAATTCCGGGTATGCCAACCGTTGGGCGAACTACCTGACCGAGCTCGCTCCGCGGCTGAAATCGATGGGTATCGATGCCGTTTGGATTCCACCGATCATAAAGAACGAGTCGCCAGGGTCTGTCGGATACGCCCCTTTTGACCATTATGATCTTGGAGACAAATTTCAGAAAGGCTCCCTCAGAACCCGGATGGGTACGAAAGATGAAGTGCTTCGCATGATAGCCGTACTTCACGCTAATGGGATCGAAGTGATTCAAGATGTCGTACTCAATCACATCAATTCAGCAGGAAGTTCGAACGGCGCCGGCGGTCAGGATCCAAATACCTACTCAATGGCCACCAATAGCGGCTACAAGAATTTCCGCTATGTGAGTTATACCACCCCGGCAACCGCTGAAACGCAGTCGAGCTATTGGACCCGCAATGGAAGGTGGCCGAAGAATTACACCAACTTCTATCCTTATCCTGGTAACAATTGCACAACCGGGGATATATGTGGCGCTTTTTTCGGTCCGGATATCGCTTATGAAAACAATGCATACGGACCCAGCACCAATGTCATCGGATTCAACCCGCTTCAGTCGGCCAACTACATGAGGAACGGCGGGCGCGACTGGATGATGTGGTTCAAGAAGCAGACGGCTGTTGACGGTTACCGCTGGGATGCAGTAAAACATTTCCCAACCACGGTCCAAGAGGATTTCAGTTACAATGTGAAATACCTGCTACCGTCCTGGTGTAAGGGCAACGAGTCCATGTTCAATGTCGGCGAGTGGGTTGGCAGTAAGACCGATCTTGATAATTATGTGAACGCGATCGCTGCTCCATCGGGTGAAAAGATGATGGGAGCATTCGATTTCAATCTCCGGGCCTTCGATCCCTCCGGAGGCCTCTATGGAATGGTTTACGGAAATGGCGGCTTCAACATGGCCTCATTGCCTGCTGCGCAACAGAATGAGCGTGTCACCTACTACGCCAACAGCAACACCTATGTGCACCGAACGGTCACTTTTGTCAACAACCACGACACTTTCAGACCGACGACTTCGTCCACTGGGAATTATACCGGTTGGAATACGGCAAATGAGCTTTCACCGCACATCGAACCTAATCAGCCACGACTCTCCGGAGCCTATGCCGTCATCATGGCCATGGATGGTAATCCGCAGATATTTTTTGAAGATCTGTTCGATATCGGTTACAATGGAAACAGATTCAATCACGATCCGAAATCCACCACTTCGTTACCAGTACGCAGTGATATCGCGAATCTGATCTGGTGTCATCAGGTGCTCGACTTCAAATCCGGCGCTTATCGGGTACCGCATACGAGTGCTGATTACCTGGTCATCGAGCGGGCAGGAAAAGCGGTGATCGGCATTACCGATAATTGGTCTACCTGGCAGAATCGCACGGTACAAACGGCGTTCGCTCAAGGTACCGTCTTGAAGGATTACTCTGGCGCCAATGGAACGGCTACTGTCAC
>JBJTRB010000239.1:0-3635 GCA_046075925.1 Bacteroidota bacterium
GTCAAGGCCTTCAATCCTCGCTATTCGAGCCCTTGATCCTATACACCGCTGCTGATGATTACCAGATCCGATTGGTGGCACTTGCAGATGGTGGATGTTCCGATACACTTGAAAGGACTGTTGGTGTGCATGCGTTGCCCATAGCTGCTTTTGCTTCAACGACACCCTGTGCTGGCCAGTCGTTATCACTGACCAATCAAACTGTCGTGCCTGCTGGAGAAGCCATCCAGTCTTACTTCTGGAGTGTTCCCGGTGCAGTGCCTGACCAATCATCCCAAGTCAATCCTTCGGTATTGTTCAACACTGCTGGCCAATTCGATGCAACCCTGGTGGCTCTGACTTCCAGCGGATGTGTCGATACGGTCAATTCACCGCTTATTGTACATGCATTGCCTTTGCCAATACTGCCCGACTTGGATTCTGCCTGTGTTCCATTCTGCCATTTGTTCCAGGATGCGTCTACTTCAGCAGATGGCGCCATCCTTCAATGGGATTGGACCTTCCCAGGTGGAACGCCGGCTAATTCAAACGCGACTGACCCGGGTCTGGTTTGCTACGAGCAACCAGGCTCCTACGATGTTTCGCTACGTCTTGTAACGGAGCATGGCTGTGCTTCCGACACGTCTGTTGCAGGTATTATAAAAGCCTTTCCTCTTCCACAAGCCGACTTCTCGGTCAGCTCGGCTACTTCCGGTATCCTGGATCCGCAGTTCACTTTTACGGACGGTTCTGTCGGCGATATCGTGCAATGGTTGTGGAATTTCGGTGACGGTACTCCTTCGGTTCTCGGTGGTCCTGTAGAGCAGCATTCGTACGCCGGTACCATGGTCGGCAACACGTTCAATCGCTATGAAACTTCGCTGATTGTCACTTCCAAATATGGTTGCCAGGATACGGTTCTTCGTCCGCTTGACATCACTCCTGATTTCACCTTCTATATACCTAATGCTTTTACACCTAATAGCGACCGAAAGAACGGATTGTTTTATGGTAAAAGTTTTGGCGTTAAGGAGTATGACATGTGGATATTCGATCGATGGGGCCTCGAGCTGTGGTCGTGTCATTACGAAGGCGATAATATTCCGTGGGACCGATACGGAGAAGAAGGCATGTCATCGGCTTGTAAATGGGATGGAATGTACGGTGGCAAGCGGGTGCAAGAGGATGTGTACGTCTGGAAAGTGATTTTGACAGACGTTTTCGGGAAACGTCATTCCTACCTTGGCCACGTCACCGTGCTTTATTGAAATGTATGTCAGCTGTTGGCCTGATAAGGGTCATGTTTTCAATTGACGGAGTCAAGGATCTTCGCGTTGGAGATTTCCAATGATCTTCCGATTCAAGAATGAAATGGCTCTTCGTGTTTTTAAGTATTGCAATGACCAGTCTTACCTTGACAGCCAAGGACAGTACAGCCGTATGGGTCGATGCGGGATTGGGAAGTTTCAATTCGTCATCCACTCAGGGTGGTCTGTATTTTTATGGGAGTCTTGCTAGTCAGAGTGGGAACCATTTGCTGAAAGGCAGGTTTGCATATGGCGATGAATTCAATATCGTTGTCATCGGAGAAAGCCAACTTTCCGAAAATTTCTTCTCGACCGACTTCCTGTATGGCTACGGGAAGTTCGACAAGTCCATAAAAGCCTATCTCGCTGCTGGGGTAGGACTGATTTCAGGTGTAAAAAGGGGGGATAGATTGCAGCAAAGTTCCGGTCTCTTTAGTGGAGAACAGTACCAAGAGGTTGATTTCGCTTCGGTCAGCCTGCCGATCGAGGCGAACTTGCAAGTCGTGGTCGGAAAGCACATGGCAATAGGCGCTGTTCTTTTCACTGATTTAAGCCCTGCTTACGCAAATACCGGTTTTGCATTCAGTTTGTGTTTTGGGCAGCTCCGCTAGTAGACTCCGGCTGGCTGAATTACATGTACAAAGGCGAAATACACGCTCAACCTTACACTGTAAGTTTTTCAGTTTTCTTCAATTTATTCTGGGCGAAGTCGTGATTATTTTTGATGCAATTAATCGCCCTGATCATGTATCAAATCGTCATCGCATCCTGGAGTTCGGTCTATTTCACATTCAAAGTGACTGCGGTGTTCACTATGCGCATGATACAACAGATGTGGAGCCACTGGATGTGAGGTTTTGATTGCCTTGCCTTCACTTTTCAGGTCTACTGGTC
Source organism: Bacteroidota bacterium (assembly GCA_046075925.1). GTDB lineage: Bacteria > Bacteroidota > Bacteroidia > AKYH767-A > 2013-40CM-41-45 > Pollutiaquabacter. The sequence goes on from JBJTRB010000239.1 coordinate 2,181, forward strand.
TGATTATGCGCTCTCGATTTTAATCAGGACGACAGTGTCTCTGGACGGAATCTTTTCATGATAAGAAAAAGGGCTTCTGAATTACAGAAGCCCTTGCTGTTTTTGGTTGTCCGTTTGCCAGGCGCAGTCAAATACATCCTATTTGACGTTTGCCGAGGACCATCAATGACCGGATGCCATTTGCTGGTCGTAGTCCAGCCCCTGCGATTTGAGGATGTTGCGTGTCCTGACTGCATGCCAAGTCATGTAGGCAAAGCAGAGCATAGGCAGGATGTAGCTGAAGTGCGTGAAGGTCATGCCGGCGATTCCATCCATATGGCTCTTGTCAAAATCACAGATAACGCCTTGCGTAGGCGGGATGATGGCTCCTCCCAGGATCATCATGATCAGGAAGGATGAGCCTTGGCTGGTGTATTTGCCCAGACCGGTTACGGCAAGTGCAAAGATGCATGGCCACATCACCGAGCAACACAGTCCGCCACTGATGAAGGCGAAGGTGCTGACTTGTCCGGTTGTCAGCAAGCCGATGATCATTGCTGCGGTTCCGAGTCCTGATACCGTCAAAAGCATCTTTGCTGGTCGCTCGTTCGCATAGAAGAAAGCAGCAACAAGGAAGAGTACACAAACGACATAGACGAACAGGTTAGAGACGTCATTCCCACGAAGGTGATTGACTCCCAGGATCACTCCGAATGCCGCTAACGGCACCAGTACTGTGAGTAGTTTTTTGGTTGACGAGGAAAGGTTGAATGCGGAAATGGCTCCGGTCCAACGGCCGATCATCAAGCTGCCCCAATAAAGTGAAATGAACTGAGAGATGAATTTCTCATCGAGTCCGCCGAACTCCTTCTGCTTGAGCAAGGCGCCCATGTTGCTTTGAATCGTCACTTCCATGCCTACGTAAACGAAGATGGCGATCATGCCAAGAACAAGTTGCGGGTATTGCATGGCTCCCCATCCGGCGCTGTTTTTCCGTGCGGCGGAGAGGGCATAGAAGAGTAATCCCAAGATGATAGCTAACGAGCCGATGACGAGATAAACCCTGTCCTGGTCATTGAATCGGTCATTGAAGAAGAGCAGAAGTATCGTCGGCACGGAAATCATGAACAGCAGATTCATGGCTTTTCCACTCTTCTCCACATGTTCATCCTGGCTGATTTTCGGAAGATTCTTATTGAAAAGGAAAAACAAAGCAACGGCCAGGAAGAGTCCTGCCAAAACCAGATACAAGGTCTTGATGGATTGTATGGTGGCGGTTCCTCCGTCATTCAAGTCTCCGAAAAGCATATAACTCACAGCCAGCGGCCCTAAGAGCGTACCGAGTGAATTGATGCCTCCTGCAAGATTCAGTCGGTGAGCGCCGGTAGCTGGATTGCCCAATGCGATGGCAAATGGTTGCGCTGCCGTCTGTTGCAGCGAAAAGCCTAACGCTATCACGAAGAATGAGGCCAGGAC
>JBJTRB010000240.1:0-2541 GCA_046075925.1 Bacteroidota bacterium
TGGTAACGCGCGGTGATGTTACAAGATGCGGTATAATCGTAGGTGCCGAAATGTGCAGCTATACAGCGGCCTTCGCCGGCCATGATGAGCGAGCGTAATGGGTTTTTTCCATCTTTATCCATGACGGCTTGTGTCGCTTCCACCATCATCTCCATCTTGAGCGTTCCATCGGGCAATTGGAATTCCTTCTCGATGATTTTGAAGAATTTCACCAATGCGATGATTTGTTCGGGAATGGTCACCTTCGGAAGCATGACCACGAAGTTGTCCGGTAATCGGCCTTTGGTTGCAGTCAAGAGTTCACTCAGGAAGATGTCAAGGGTCCGAACACCTCGTTGTTTCAGGTCTTCGGTGAACGGTTTGATCCGAATGCCGATGAAGGGAGGCAATGTTCGTTCGGCCATTCCTTTGGCGACTTCCCTTGCTGCATGTACGGCAGTCTGGTCTTCTTCTTCATCCGGACGGTTGCCGAAACCATCTTCGAAGTCGATACGGAAATCCTCTACCGCTTCTCTTTCAAGTTTGGCGATCACTTTTTTATATACGGTAAAGGAAAGCCAAGCAGGATGTTTTTTGCGCTCTGCTTCCGACATCTTATCCAATTGATCGATCAGTGATTTGATCTTATCCTTCTCTTTCGGAAGTGATGCGTAACCTTCCAATTCCAGTACACGCGCCAGTTCGACAAAGTCAGGAGCGTACGTACGCAGGTTTCGCAGGGCTATTTCTCCCATTTTGCGTACAGAGTCCGATTTGAACAGGTTGGCACCACCATAAACGGTATGGACCGGTTGACGTTCAGAGCGGTCGCCTGGATAGGTTGTCTGGAAAGCCAGGTTGGCTGAGCGGAGCTCGTTCAGTATGTTTTCTTTGTCAGTGGTGGAAAGAGTGGTCTTCATTCGATTCAATCGTTTGGTCTTGTTCAACTTCCTCTGTAGGTGGAATATCCGTAGGGGTTAAGTAATAAAGGTACGTGATGATGTTGTGTGGTATCGAGCTCGAAAACGACAGCTACATAGGGGTAGAAGGTTGCGATCTTTTTGCTCTGGAAATAACTGCCTGTGTCGAAATGGATCTTGTAACGGCCGGGTGCTAATCGCTGGTCGGCATGGATGAATCCGGGAATCCGACCGTCTTCGTTCGTTGTTCCTTCGGCGATAATGTCCCATCCATTTCCGACGGTTTGGGCAAAAAGTCGTACCAGGACTCCGGCTGCCGGCTTTCCGATGGAGGTGTCAAGGATGTGTGTAGTGATCTGACTCATGACAGTGATTTTTTCAAACGAAGCAAGGTGATTTTCAATTGTTCGCCGGCGGCGATGCGCAACTCTTCGTCCCGATCATGTCGCAGCCTGAGCTTCAATAAGGAAAGCATTTCATCGGCTGATTTTCCAGTTGCACAAACGATGAAGATAAAGCCGAATCGCTGCTCGTATGCATCATTTCCTTCGGCAAGTTCACGAAGTGTCGCATCTGCAGCGTGGTTGACAGCGGCTTGTTCCGAACTGGCAAGGTGCTCGGTAGTCGCAAATTTCTTTTTCAAGCTTTCAAGATCACCGATTTTCGGATGATGGCGGAAGGCTTCCAGCCAGTCCTCTTCATTTGTGATCCTCCATGCATCGCCAGCTTTGGATAATAGGTCTTCTTCGCTCTCGAATGGCCGGACGCTTACCATTTTATCGATCCAAAGGCCGGAACCGCAGCAAGTCGTCAGCCATTCTTTGACTGCCGGGGTAGACATAGTGTTGATTTCGTCAAGTTTCATGTCGATCGAGTCAGTCCTTAACGATGTGCCCCCACAGTCGCATTCGGCTGATGCCCCCATCTGGAAAAATGTTCAAGCGAACATGGGTCGTTTTCTGTTGTGGAATTAGTTCAGATTCGTAAAAATGCTCGTGGTCGGCCTGCAATTTCTGCTTCGGAAGCAATTCTTTCCATTGGATAGTTCCAGAGCCGATTTCTTTTTCTTGCCAAAGTTCGATAGCGCAACCTTCAATGGAACAGGTGTCAGGATAGTTTCCTTTGAAATGACAGGTGTCGACCATTATTTTCCGGATGATTCCCGGGTGAGCCAGTCGTACGATGACCCAGTCCCTGTTGTTCGGTGTTCGGTTCCGTTTGGTTTCCCAGCCGTCTCCCATGTTGATGCCACGACTTGGCATGATCAGGTTGTCCATGTGTGAGAAGAACATGTCGTTGCACAGCACCGACTTCGCTCCATTCAAGGCTGAAGCCAGGTCGATTTCTTCCGACTCGCTCACGGTGGTCCAATCCTTCTTGACTTCCCCATACACTTTCAACCTTGCTACGCCGCCGTCCGGATAGATATGCAATTTCACATGGGTGAATAATTCGTTACTGTCACAGCTGTAGAAATTCTGACTTCCAGGCGCGAGTGGCGATTTGGGCAGGATTTCTTTCCATGCAGCCTTGTTGTTTTCTAATTCAGCTGCGGTCGGATTGCCTTGTAGATTACACGCTTCAATGGAAGCGAACGGTGGGTGGTTGCCAAGGAAATGATTGGTGTCGATATCGAAGCCGC
>JBJTRB010000241.1:0-7228 GCA_046075925.1 Bacteroidota bacterium
CATGCGGATGGGAAGTGTCATCGTTGACATGGCTGTCGAACAAGGCGGCAATTGCACCATGAGCGAACTCAACAAAACCGTTGTCAAGGAAGGTGTCACTATCATCGGCGAATCAAACCTGCCTTCTCTCCTGCCCCTGAACGCGAGCGACCTCTATGCGCGCAATATCGCCACCTTCCTGCTGCACCTGGCCACGAAGGACGGATTCAAGTGGGAGATGGAAGAGGAAATCACCAAAGGATCCTTGATCGTACACGATGGACAAGTAGTCCATCCTTCTGTCAAAGCCTGATTAATCATTAATAAAACAGAGCATGAACGCCATCATCGAATTCCTGGGCACTAACATCGAAATGATCTATATCCTGATCCTTTCCGTCTTCGTAGGCGTGGAAGTCATCGGTAAGGTACCCTCCGTGCTTCACACTCCGTTGATGTCCGGAGCGAATGCCATACACGGCGTCGTCATCGTCGGATCCATCATCGTGATGTTGAACACCTCCGTAGAAAACACGTTACTCCTGTCTCTCGGTTTCGTAGCAGTCGTGCTTGGCACCTTGAACGTAGTCGGCGGATTCGTGGTGACCGACCGCATGTTGGAGATGTTCAAGAAAAAGCCTGCTGCAAAAAAATAAGTCAACGCCCCTGCGAACCATCATGACACAAAAATATATCCTCGACCTGCTCTACCTGATCGGCTCCGTCACATTCGTGATCGGATTAAAGATGTTGAGCGGTCCACAGACTGCACGCCGTGGCAACCTCATTGCTGCTTTCGGCATGCTGGTGGCTATCGTCGGAACCATTTTCCTTTACGAGAGCGACCACGAAGGCACCTCGCGTGAGCCTTTCAAAATGGTGCTCATCTTCAGCGGACTGCTGGTCGGCACAGTGGTGGGTTGGATCACCGCCAAGCGAGTCAAGATGACCGCTATGCCCGAGCTTGTTTCGCTCTTCAACGGAATGGGTGGCGCCTGTGCAGCCTTGATTTCCCTGCTGGAGTTCCAACACAACGTCGGCGACACGACCCGCATCGGCATCATCATGGCCGGAATGATAATCGGTAGTGTTTCGTTTTCGGGTTCGATCATCGCCTATATGAAGCTTAACGGGTCACTGAAAAAATCGATCCGCTTACCCAACTACAACATCATCAATGCACTGATGATGTTGCTGAACATTGCCGCTGCGGTATTCATCACTGCAAGCGGAACGGATAACTTCATGTTGGTGGTCGCCACATTCGCGCTGGCACTTGTCTACGGCATCTTGTTCGTCGTTCCTATCGGAGGTGCCGACATGCCAGTGGTGATTTCTTTATTGAACTCTTTCACCGGACTTGCTGCAGCATTCGGAGGTTTCTTATACGACAACCAGGTCATGCTCACGGGCGGTATCCTGGTAGGTTCCGCAGGAACCATTCTTACGCTGGCCATGTGCACAGCGATGAATCGTCCGCTGTTCAATGTCATCTTCGGAGCATTCGGCGAGGCAGTGGCGAGTGGAGGCGGAAGCGGAGTAACAGGTTCCATCAAAGACATTTCCATCTCCGACGCAGCCGTTTTGATGAACTATTCCAAGAAAGTCATCATCGTTCCCGGTTACGGCTTGGCTGTGGCTCAGGCACAACATGTCATTCACGAACTGGAAAACATCTTGGAAGAACGTGGAGTGTCTGTCAAGTATGCCATTCACCCTGTTGCAGGTCGTATGCCGGGTCACATGAACGTTCTATTGGCAGAGAGTAATGTCGATTACGGCAAACTGGCCGAAATGGAAGAAGTGAATCCGGAGTTCAACACGACGGATGTAGTACTCGTGGTAGGCGCCAATGATGTCGTGAATCCTGCCGCCAAGACGGACCCCTCCTCTCCTATCTACGGCATGCCGATCCTTGAAGTGGAAAACGCACACCATATCATCGTCAACAAGCGTAGCATGAGCGCAGGTTATGCCGGCATCGAGAACGAATTGTTCTACAATCCGAAGACGAGCATGTTGTTCGGTGATGCCAAAGACGCGCTCACCAAACTGGTGAACGAATTGAAGACGCTTTGATCCTGTAAATCCAACCAAACGAAATACCTATAAAACAATGTCCAACAGAACCTTCACCATGATCAAACCCGATGCGGTAGCGAATAACCACATCGGTCCTATCCTTGCAAAAATCAATGAAGCCGGCTTCCGCATCATCGCCATGAAGTATACGCGTTTGACCCCTGAATCAGCCGGCAAATTCTACGCTGTACACCAGGAGCGTCCGTTCTACAAAGATCTTGTCAATTACATGTCCTCCGGACCGATTGTCGCCGCCATTCTGGAAAAAGACAATGCCGTGGAATCGTTTCGTAAATTGATCGGAGCTACGGACCCTTCCAAAGCAGAACCTGGAACGATCCGCAACCTGTTCGCCAAATCCATTGAAGCCAATGCCATCCATGGAAGCGACAGCGATGAAAATGCCAACATCGAGGGCAATTTCTTCTTCTCCATGATGGAGCGTCCCTGATTTCGTCTTCTGAAAAAAAAGGCCCACAGCAATCGCTATGGGCCTTTTTTCATTCTTGTTCCTTCAGCGGAATACGACTTCTTTCACCAGTTCCGACCCGGCATGTTCATTCAACATGTGTAGGATTCGCTCACGTGATTGCACCAATTCCTGCCGAAGAGGAGCCGAATCAAGTGAAACGAACAAAACACCATCCCGTAAGGATATTTCCCGGGTATGACGGGCAATCATGGGTCCCATCAGAGCAGGCCAAGCATTGACAAGGGCCGTTGCATCGAATTTCTTATCCATACCGGCATCGCGTAACCAGTCTTTGAAAGCACTGGAGAAAGGCTGATCGGTGCTCTTACGCATGAAGGATCGGATTTGAAGAATTAATAAGTCGGACTTCTCCATCCTGAACCATGAAGCAACGGATATCCCTGCCGATAGAGCGGAAAATCTGACGGATCCGTTCGGGGTGCGTATCCGTGATGAACAGCTGACCGAAGTGATCGTCACTGACCAGCTCCATAAGTCTAGCCACTCGTTTGTCGTCCAGCTTATCAAAGATATCGTCGAGCAACAACAACGGTTTCACCTTCATTACATCGCGCATGAAGTCGAACTGAGCCAACTTCAACGCTGTCAGGAACGACTTCTGCTGACCTTGGGATGCGAACTTCTTCACCGGCTTACCGGCGATCTGGAAATCCAGTTCATCCTTGTGAATGCCAACTGTGGTGAATTGTGCAGCCCGGTCGCGTTCGACAGCTTTCTGCAGAGCTTCTTCAAATGAAGCATCGTTCAGATGAGAATCATAAAGCACATCCGTTTGCTCTCGACCACCTGAGATGAATGCGTAATGCTCCCTGAATACCGGCACCAACTCGGCGATGAAGGCCTGGCGGGTGGAATGGATCCTGCTGCCAAGAGGAATCAATTGCTCGTTCAGTATCGAGAGCATCGAGGGATCCGGTCGACCAGGAGCTGATTGCTTCAAGAAAGCATTGCGCTGCGTCAGAATGCGGTTATAGGCGACCAGGTTATCGAGATACGTGCGATCGTACTGAGCAATGATACTGTCCAGGAAACGGCGACGCTCTTCACTTCCATCGGTAATCAGTCGGGTGTCGGTCGGAGCGATCATCACGACCGGAATGAGTCCGATATGCTCGGCCAATCGATCGTATTCGTTTCCGTTGCGACGGAATACTTTTTTCTGTTGACGGCGAATCGCACAAGCGATGTTCTCTTCACGGCCATCGATTTCAAAACTGCCTTGTACCATGCAGGAGTCCTCTTCATCCCGGATGTTCTGACTATCGACCGGATTGAAATAACTCTTGCAAAGTGCGAGATAATGAAGCGCGTCGAGCAGATTGGTCTTCCCTTCTCCATTATCACCTACAAAAGCATTGTATGCGGGATCCGGCTCCAGGTCGACCTGCAGGTGATTTTTGAAATTGAAAAGTGACAGACGACGGAGCTGCATCAGAGGACAAAGGTACGCATGAACTGCCAAAAGGCCGCTTTATAGCGCAGAATGGCGGCCAATTGGCCAATCAAGGAAGGAAATTCATCACTCTTTTGTTATTTTTGAGGAAGAAAGGCAACCTATCGCATGGAGGAGGATTTCAACGGTCAAGAAGAACGAGACGACGCCAGGCAATCTGTCGAGCGGTACGAAGAAATGATTCGGCGTAAGGACGCCTATTTTTTCGATGTCGACGCCTTTTTGAACATCATCGATAATTACATCGAAAAGAACGACCCCGTCAAGGCGCTCGAAGTGGTAGAATTCGCCCAATCGCAGCATCCGGGTTCTCCTGATTTTCTTCTGCGCCAAGCCCAGCTGCTTGCCATGGTAGACCGCAAAGAGGAGGCGTTGGCCATTCTTGAAAAGGCTGAATTGGTACTGCCCAAAGAAGCCGATGTCCACATGATCCGAGGCAGTATCTACTCGCATTTGCAGCGTTACGAAGAAGCGGTCGAATCCTTCAACAAGGCTATTCCACTTGCTGAAGAGCCGGATCTGCTTTACCTCAATCTTGCTTATGTTTACGAATCGTGGGGAGATTATGAGAAAGCCATCGAGAACCTGCGTCGTTGTCTCGACTCCAACCCGAACAATGAAATAGCCCTTTACGAAATCGCCTTTTGCTACGAGTTCACCGAACAGGTGCCAAAAGCCATCGGTTATTACCAAGAGTTCATTGACAAGCATCCGTACAGTTACGGCGCTTGGTACAACCTTGGAAATGCTTACAACCGGATTGAAAAATTCGATGAGGCACTTGATGCTTACGATTACTCCATCGCCATAAAAGAAGACTTTGCAGCGGCCTATTTCAACAAAGGAAATACCTTGGCCAACATGGGCAGACATCTGGATGCCATCGATTGCTATAAGCGGACGTTCGAGTTCGAAACTCCCGATGCGTTGACCTATTACAATATCGGCGAATGCTACGAGCAGTTGAACGACATGCATCGTGCCCGAGATTATTACAAGAAGGCAACCAAACTCGACCCCAATCAGACCCAGGCTTGGTTAGGCATCGGGATCACATTACAGAACGAGGAACGTTGGTTTGAAGCGATTCACTATCTCAAAAAAGCACTCGAGCAGGATGCCGACAACGCCGAAATATGGTTTGCTATAGGTGATGCAGAATACCACTTGGAAAATTTCCAAAATGCGGAAACGGCGTACCGGAAAGTCATCGAACTCGATCAGGACAACATCGACATCTGGCTGGAATATTCCCACTTACTGGTCGTGGATGACCGTCCTGAAGAAGCCATCAGCTTGATGCAAGAGGCCATGCAACGCCATCCGGAGGAAAATGAATACGAATACCGGTTGGCCTGCTATTTATACGGAGCTGGCAAGATCCAGGAAGCGTATCAGGTAATCGCCTCTGCTTTGGATAAAAACCCTGATTTGGCTTACACAATGTTCGATTATTCAGCATCTTTGAAGAACGATCAGCGCATTATCGATCTAATCGAACAATACAAGAACAAGGGATGAATTTCGAACTAGACCAGATACCACATCGCTCCTCCAAGCCTCGTGAAAAAGGCATCACCATGGTGATGGATAAAGGTTTAGGAGTAAGACAAGCTGAGGATCTTGTGGAATCCTCTGGTCCGTTCGTCGACATTGTCAAGCTTGGATTCGGCAGTTCCTACATGACCCCCAACCTTGAAAAAAAGCTGGACGTCTACAAATCCGCAGGCATTCCGGTTTATTTAGGCGGAACCCTTTTAGAGGCATTCATCATACGGAACCGTTTTGAAGATTACCTCCGATTGATCGATAAATATCGACTGACACATGCCGAAGTGAGCGATGGCTCCATTTCTCTTCCTCACGACAAGAAACTGGAATATATCCGCAGGCTGTCTGCACACGTCACGGTACTCACCGAAGTAGGATCAAAAGAAGAGGGTATCATCATCCATCCTAACAAATGGATCGAGCTGATCGAACGCGAGCTGCAAGCCGGTGCCTGGAAGGTGATTGCAGAAGCACGTGAAAGCGGCACCGTCGGTATTTATCGCCCTAGCGGCAAAGCGCACGTAGTGCTCATCAACAAGATCATCTCAAAAATCCCTGCTGATAAGTTGCTTTGGGAAGCCCCGAACAAAGGTGGTCAGATCTACTTCATCAAATTATTAGGTGCGGATGTCAATCTAGGGAACATCGCACCTAACGAAGTCATCGCTGTCGAATCGTTGCGTTTAGGCTTGCGGAGCGACACGTTTTTCCAGTTTTTAAAGAAAAGCTGATCGGCCTCTTACAGCTCCGATGAAGACACTTCCTAATACGATTTGGGGTTTATTCCTGTTATTGTTCTTGGGCGCCTGCACCGGTTGCATAAGCGAAGATGATATCGTTTTCAAAAAACTGGATAACGTCCGAATAGAGCGGCGAGACAAAGACACCTTTGTAGCAGCGGATGTCGTGCTTGAAAACAAGTCCGGATTCTCATGTACCGTTGAAAAGACCGAAGCCGATATTCTCGTTGACGGTCGTTTGCTCTGCACGATGAAACTCATCGGACCCATGCGATTGGAAAAACATTCCACGCAAAAATGGCCTTGTCAACTGGAAGTCCGTCCGATTGACCTATTGAAAGCCTTACCATCCGGACTCGAACTCCTGATAGGTGATAAACGACTGAAAACATCCGTTAAAGGCTCCATTTGCTTCCGTAAGTTCTTTCTTCGAAAAACTCACCGCTTCGAATTGACTCAGGAAATGGATCTGGCGACTTTCAGAAACATGTTTTGAATGGACGCTATGACACCCTCTAAAAAGCTGAAAATTGTCAGCGCGGAAGTCGTCAGACAATTCAGCACAATCGAACCTGACAAGCTGCTAAAGCAACCTGCTGCTTACTCATGGAGTGCAGGTCAATGCTTGATCCACCTGATCCGCACCAACGAAGCTTATCTGCCTGCCATCGAACGTGCCCTGTCGCCAGCGTACTCCTCGACTTTTTGGGAAAGAATATCCCCTTTCTCGAAGAGGACTGGTTCAAGCATGATACAATTGCTAGGTCCACAGATTTCAAAACGCTACCGTACACCGAAAGCATTCGACCCGAAAGTTGGCCGAACTACGAAGGATCCGGTAGCCGCGTTCCTAGAGCACCAGGAAGTTCTGATACCTAAAGTGGAGGCGCTTTCAAAACCGGAATTTGCTGTCAGGATAGTCAGCTCCCC
>JBJTRB010000242.1:0-2978 GCA_046075925.1 Bacteroidota bacterium
GTTACTTGTCATCGCGGTTGGAATGGCAGCGGTTGCCATTTGGACTGCACTAAGGCCCACTGGAAATATCGACGCAGAGTCTCGTGATTTTTCTGTGAAGGACACCGCTAGTATCTCGAAGGTATTCCTGAGCGACCGTTCAGGGAACAATATCGTACTGACGCGTACTGCTGGAAATGTCTGGATGATCAACGATAGTATGAAGTCCAATCATGAAACCGCGCAACGATTGCTCAAGGTCATACACGATGTGACTGTAAAAAGTCGTGTTGCAAAAGCAGCATACAACAATGTGGTCGGAGATCTTGCTGCCAGTTCAACCAAAGTGGAGATTTACCTGGAAGGAAACGAATCACCTGAAAAAACCTACTACGTAGGAGGTCATACGCAGGATGCTCTTGGGACTTTCATGATCATGGAAGGCTCGGATCTGCCATTCGTAACCGAAATGCCCGGCTTCAACGGCTATCTCACCCCTTGGTATCCGACAAGAGTGGACGATTGGCGATCGAATACCGTATTCGAATACGATGTCGAACAAATCAAACGGATTGAAATTGACTACCCGATGTTCCCGGATAGAACGTTTGCCTTATCGGTGGAGGATTCGCTTGTTGCAATATCCCATTTGAAAACCACTACGGACATCCGCCAGGTGAGCAGGATCAAATTGGAAAACTACCTGATTCATTACCGTCGATTGCCTTACTTGCAAGAAGCAAGGATGTTGGGAAAAAAGGAAAGGGATTCTATGGCGACTTCCTTGCCGATGGCTTCCATCCGTTTGATGTTGGTAAACGGTTCAAGTCGGACCGTGCAGCTTTATCCGATGCCGATCAGCGACCGCTCACTTGTCAAGGAGGACGACAAAGGTCGCCCCTTGGAATTCGACCTGGACCATATGTATTGTAAGTTGGACGGTTGGCCTTTCTGGGTAGTAGTACAGCATTACGCGTTTGATCCTGTGCTTCAGAAGTATGAGGAGCTACTCAAAGCCGCCACCTCTACCGATTAATGGGGAAAACATTATAACTTATTGTAATACAGTTTTTTATACTCTTTCAAGTTGTTCATATTTAAGCCTACAAGTAACTGCATCCTGTTGATGCAATGGGTTGCATGAAGTAGGTTTGCAACAGCATTCAGATGCACTATCAATACTAAGCCATGGCACTTAAATTCATAGTATCCAGCACCAAGATCCTCAAGCAACTGCAGCAGATCAGCGGCGTACTGAACTCCAGCAATCCTCTTCCTATCCTGGACAATTTTCTTTTTGTTGTTGACAAGGGCACCCTTACTGTTTCCGCCTCCGACCTTGAGTCGACCATGACGACACAAATCGAATTGGTGGAGGGAAAACAAAGCGGAAAGATCGCTATACCAGCAAGAATCCTGTTGGATACGCTGAAGACCTTCCAGGATCATCCGCTGACGTTCGTCGTGGATGAAAAGCAACATGGCATTGAAATCGTTTCCGATAACGGCAAATACAAGTTGACCGGATTCGATGGAGACGAGTTCCCTCGACTTCCTGCCATGGAAAGCGCTAAAAGTCTGGAGATCCAATCCGAACTCATGTCGTCGGCCATCAGCAAAACGCTTTTTGCTACCGGTAACGACGAACTACGCCCTGTCATGTCAGGTGTGTTCTGTCAATTCGGTAAAGACGGACTCACCTTCGTAGCTACCGATGCACATAAGCTTGTTCGATACAGACGTACCGATGCGAAATCGAAAAACGAAGGCGCGTTCATTCTTCCTAAGAAACCGTTGAACCTGCTGAAGAGCATCCTTAGCTCTGAGCAAGGCCCCCTGAAGCTGTCTTTTACCGATAACAACGCTTTCTTCGAATTCGGCAACTTCACGCTGACCTGCCGCCTGATCGATGGCCGATATCCGAATTACGAAGCGGTCATCCCTTCCGATAACCCGAATCGCCTCACGATCGAACGCACCCGTCTACTGAATTCCGTGCGAAGGGTCTCCATCTTTTCAAACAAAACCACCCATCAAGTCAGACTGAAGATCAGCGGCAGCGAGCTCCAGATCAGTGCAGAAGACCTTGATTTCGCCAATGAGGCTAATGAGCGACTTGGCTGCGAATACAACGGCGAGGATATGGAAATCGGGTTCAATGCACGTTTTCTGATGGACATGCTGAACAACCTTGAAAACGATATGGTGACGCTTGAAATGTCTGCACCCAATCGTGCAGGTATTCTGACTCCGGCTCAGCCTCCCAAAGAGGGAGAAGACATCCTGATGCTGGTGATGCCGGTGATGTTGAACAATTGATTCCGATCAGGATTTCAAATCCAAAGTTCGGATCAACCCGCTCAGGCTGCAGCCAGCTTGGCTGAGGAAATACTGGAAGCTTCTATTCGCATACCGAGACGACGATGCGCCTCCACATCATGTTGGTGACGTGCCGTATCGTAGTCGCTCATCTTTTCTGCCGGAATGAAGTAGTACTCGACACGTCCCAAGCTGATGTTGTAACGGGAAACGATCATCCCGTCGAGATTTTTTCCATCGTTGAAATGAAAAGTACCCTTGCGGTGAATGAGGTATTGAAGCTCCTTGATGCCCATGGCGGTAATTGGTTTGGACAGAGATATACGTCGTAGTTAAAAAAAGTTTCAAGGATCGGCAGGGGTTAAAAAAAATCCCGCCTCAAGGCGGGACTTTTCGAGTGTCCGGGGAGAGGCTCGAACTCTCAAGGATTTAACTCCAACGGCTTCTGAGACCGCAACGTTTACCAATTTCGCCACCCGGGCAGGTACTTTCGGCTCTACGAGCCAGGCAGTGGTTAAACCGCCTCGGTAAACGGAGTGCCCAGGGAGAGACTCGAACTCTCAAGGTAGTTACACCAACGGCTTCTGAGACCGCAACGTTTACCAATTTCGCCACCTGGGCAATTGACTCGGAAAATCGGAAACCGGTTGGTCATCCGGAAGAACTGTATTCGTGCCCAG
>JBJTRB010000243.1:0-2725 GCA_046075925.1 Bacteroidota bacterium
CTTTGGCGGAGAAAGACCGATGTCCTTGTAGTTCGACTTCTTGTCGGATACAGGCAAGGAAGACAAGTAGATTTCGGCGTATTTCCTTAAAGTGTCGGGCGAGATGGAGCCCACAAAGAAAAAGGTAAAGCCGGACGCATCGGAAAACCTTTCTCGATACGACTTCATAGCCCTATCCAGATCGATCTGATTCATCATGGAAGAGGTACGTGGTTTGAAGCGATAATCATATCCTGACATCGCATACGACATGGTATCGGAGAAAACTGCCTGCGGATCGTTTCCTCGGTTGCGGACAGAGGCCTCTTTTTTCGCAAGAAAAGACCTGAAAGCCGCAGTATCACGGCGCGGGTCCGTCATGTTCTTGAAGATCAATTGAAAAAGGACTTCAATGTCCTTGGGAGCGCAGTTTCCGTTCAAGCCTTGCTGCAACTCGGATACATAAGGAGAACAACGGACCAATCTGCCGGAAAGCGCTTTACCCAAAGCAGTAGCATCGAACTCACCAAGACCCGACTCGCGGACGATCTCATCGCAAACGGAAGCTGACATGAAATCATCCTTTCCGTAATTGGACCATCCGCCCCATGAATAAGCAGAGAACAACACCTCGTCCTTGAAATCGGTCTGCTTGAAAAGCACACGAGCTCCATTCGATAATTTCCACTCGGTCACACTCATCTCGCTGATCGTCTTTTCGCTGACGATCTTGCCCGGTTTCAAAAGGGATGGGTCCACCAAAGGCTTCATCACCACCTTATCTACATAAGGTGAGAGCGGCATGGACCGGACATTGGAAAACATACTTCGGATCCGGGTGGAATCAGGCATCCGCGTCGTCGGTTTTTCAGGAGCCGTGATGATCACGACGCAATTCTTACCATCAGTGATCCATTTTTCAGCGAATGCATTCACTTCGGATAAGGATATCCCATCCAGATACGATTTATAAAGCTCGAACTCATAAGCGATACCCGGCATCGGTTCCTTTCGAAGGAAATTACTCACGCACTCCGTGGCAAGCGATCTGGACTCCGTCATATCACGCTCGTTGAATGACTTCTGCATTCGACTGAACATATCCGCTTTTTGACGACTCAGTTCACCTTCAGTGAAGCCGAATCTTCTCACACGTTCGTTTTCAATGAGCACGTTTTCAAAGGCACGTTCGATACCATCCTCTTTGGCGATCGCGAAGGAGGTGAACGCATTCTTATTGCGTACAAGGTCGCCGTAATCACCGCCTGCATAAAGAAACGGCGGATCCGAAGAACGTTGCAATTCATCCAAACGCTCCGAAAGCATGGCAGAAAAAAGTTGTTGTGCCATACTACGACGATAATCGCCGACGGTCGATTGTTCTTCGATATTCTGTTTGTAGATGATTTCAATCTGGGCGTTCTGTGCTTCCTTATCCGTACAAGTCGCTATGGCCATGGCATCATTATCCGGAACGGGCCATACTTTTAACGGACGCCGGTTTGAAACAACCGGCACGGCGGAAAACCGGCTGATTATTTCAGCGACCATCTCATCTACATTGAAATCACCTACGGCTATCACTGCCATGAGATCCGGACGATACCAATCCCTGTAAAAATCACGCAAAACCGACTGCGGGCAATGTTCGATGATTTCCTTCTTGCCAATCGGCAAGCGGGATTCGTAACGGGACCCCTTGAAAAGCGTTGGCCAATATTTCCTACGCATCCGCTCGTTTGCACCTTGTCCCAACCGCCATTCCTCTACAACGACACCTCGCTCCTTCTCCACCTCCATCGAATCGAAGGCGAGCGCATACGACCAATCCTCGAGGATCTGCAATCCCTTCTCGACGATTTCAGGCTTATCTGTCGGCAGCTGCAACATGTAGACGGTCTCATCAAAACTGGTATAAGCATTCAAGTGCGCCCCGAATTTGGTACCCACTGACTCGAGATAATCAACGATCTCGCTCTTCTTGAAATTCTTGGTTCCATTGAAAGCCATGTGCTCCACCACGTGAGCCAGGCCTTGCTGATCGTCGTTCTCAGCCGTGGATCCGGCATTGACAGCCAATCTGAACTCGGCTCTTTTTTCAGGCCTTGCGTTCTTTCTCACATAATAGCGCATTCCATTGGACAAGGTGCCGGTCCTGACGGAGGAGTCCATGGGAATGACAACGTCGGTTTTTTGCTGTGAAAAAACACTGCTTGCCGAGAATAAAAACAGAACCAGACAATAATGAAGACGATACATGTGCGGTAGGATTTTGAAAGACTAAAATACTCCAACCGGTCGATACTACAACGAAACGAATGAACCAAAAATGGAATGGAACAAAAAAGCACGACCAGGGTCGTGCTTTTGCTTATGATCGAAGGAGCTATCAATCCCCCCCGGTTTCTATGTATAATTTGTGCAGGTGGCCTGATAATTCGCGGATGAGACTCAGGTCGTCACCCGAAAGTGCGTCATAATCAGCATCAATGGCAGGATAGGATTTCGCTGGATTGTTACCGGTCAATTCATCTTTCAACAGATGGGAGAGCAATCCGGTGAAATAGGCTTGACGATCAGAAGGACGTAGTTTGGAGATCAATGCACGAATGCTTTTTACATGTTCATCGATTTCACGTTCGATATGACCCGCTTCCGGATACATGGGAATCACCCGGCCTGTTCCGGCTTTAGGGTTATCGTGTGCATTGTGTTTGTCTGAGTGATTCATCTCCACTTGATTTAG
>JBJTRB010000244.1:0-5603 GCA_046075925.1 Bacteroidota bacterium
AAAAATCAGGTAAACCGCTCCGGATCCCTCGTGTTGCATCCGAACCCGAACTCAGGACTTTTCTTCGTGGAAATTGAAACCGATAGTGCCGAACCGGGATCGATTTTCCTTACCGATATCACTGGAAGAGTTGTGTTCAGCTTGCCAGTGGAAACCCGATATGGTTTAAACACCTTTCCTGTAGATGTAAAGCAATTGGCGGGTGGTATCTATTCAGTTTCATTCAAATCGCCTTCCAAGTTCAATTTTTCATCCGTTCAAGTAGTTGTTCAGGATAAATAATCATTGACAATCTGTCTTTTTGGCGCTTTTTAAAGGCTTTTCTGCTTTGGCGCTATCCGAGTTGTTTCTTATTTTTGAGAAGAACCTACCTCTCTCGATGTTCAGATTTTTGCATTTGGTCTGTTTCTTTCTCCTCAGCACAATTGCCACGCAGGCGGCTGATTTGGTTTTTGTCCATTGCTCATCGCTCTCTGAAAAGAACATCAAGGAATTTCAGCGCATTTCCGACCAGATGACCGGCGTGAAATTTCTTGGATTCTGTCATGATCTGGCTGTGGTTGAATTCGATATCGACCGCACGGTTCAACCTGATAATCGTATTCTGGACAACTTGTTCAAGAAATTCTCCATCACCGATTTCACCATTCAAACTCCGGTAGAGGAGGAGCGATTTCTCTCTGGCTGCAAACGCTTCCAACCGCGCAATTGATGAGAAAGAAGCTTTTTCAAGCCTTACACCTCCTTATACTCAGCTTTGTTTGTTTGAGCGTAAGTATCACCTCTGCGCAAACCATTCTTCTTTCTTCTACGGTCAATAACGGAGGCTTTGAATCGGGAGCAACGAATTGGAATGTGGTGAATGGCACTCAGGTGAACAAATGGTTTGTAGGTACGACCTCTGTTTGTTCAGGCTTACAGGCTGCCTTTGTCGGTACATCGTCTACGACCAATACCTACGATAATACTTCCACCTCAGTAGTCCACCTGTATCAGGATATCGTATTTCCAGCCAACGAATCACAGATCAGCATGACCTTCGATCTGAAGTGTCAAGGTGAAAGCACATATGATTATGTCCGGGTTTATTTCGTGCCGACGACTACCGTACCGGTTGCTGGTACACTGTTAGCGACAGGCCAAGTAGGAACCAATTATAATTTGGTGGGTACATGTACGAATTATACGATCACTCTTCCGGCAACCTTTGCAGGCACCACCCAGCGCTTGGTCTTCACCTGGAGAAACGATGGTTCGCTTGGTACCAATCCTCCGGCCACGCTCGACAACGTAACCATTACCTCCCAATTGCCCCAACGGCCATCGTGTGCTAATTTGGTTTCACCAGCTACAGGCAGTACAGGACTTTGCAATTCCGGCGTAACGTTGAATTGGTCTGCGCCGGTAACGGGGAGCGCTGCCACTGGCTATCAATTGTATTTCGGCACCAACAACCCACCCTCCAACATCGTTAATGGCACCAACATCGGTAACGTGACTACCTACAACCCAGGAACACTTGCCGCCAATACTACATACTATTGGCAGGTTGTCCCGGTGAATTCATCCGGAGCCGCTACTGGTTGCACTGTCTGGTCCTTTACAACCACCAGCAACTGCTTCATTCAAACAGCAGGTGGCAATTTCTCAGGGTGCTCAGGAACCTTCTATGATCCAGGCGGCCCGTCAGGCAATTATTCCAATACAAGCAGCTCCGTCACCACTATTTGTCCGTCATCCCCCGGGCAGTATATAACCGCTACTTTCAATTCGTTCAACACGGAATCCACCTTTGATCCGCTGGTCATCTACAATGGTAATTCTACGACAGCCCCGATCATGGGAACGTATTCAGGATCGACACCGCCTTCTTGCATCAATGCCACCTCATCCAATGGATGCCTGACTTTCAGCTTTTCTTCGGATGGAAGTGTGAACTACAGCGGTTGGGAAGCCACCATTACCTGCACTGCAGCACCAAGTCCGTGTTTGCCCTCCTGTGCAACGCTTACTTCACCTTCCAATGGAGCAACTGGTATTTGCACGAACGGTCAAGTGTTGACCTGGAGTGCGCCAACCTCTGGCAGCGCACCTACAGGATATCAGTTGTATTTCGGCACCAACAACCCACCTACCAACATAGTCAATGGCACCAACGTGGGTAACGTAACCAGTTACAATCCTGGTGCTCTGTTGGCTAACACTGCATATTACTGGCGAGTCGTGCCGGTCAATGCATCCGGTGCTGCAAGTAATTGTCAGGTATGGGCGTTCACTACAGGAGGAAGCTGTATCGTTCAAGCACCCAATGCCACCTACACTTCCTGTGCTGGTCTATATTATGATTCCGGCGGACCAACCGCTGATTATACAAACAGCGAAAATTCCGTCACGACCATTTGCCCATCAACCCCGGGCCAGTATGTTCAATTGAACTTTTCATCCCTGAACCTGGAATCAGGTTGGGATTTCCTGAACATCTACAATGGTAATTCAACACTAGGCACTTTGCTGGGATCTTATACTGGTGCCCAGTCTCCTTGTGCCATCACCTCGACAGCCACGAACGGGTGTCTGACCATGCAGTTCACTTCCGATGCTATCATCTCTGCACCCGGTTGGTCTGCTGCTATCAGTTGTGTGGCGGCACCTTCCGCTCCACTTCCAGGTGCCACGTGCGGCAATGCTCCGGTCATCACTTTGCCTTATACCGCTTCCAATCAGACTACGGCTTGTTATGGAAACGATTATGAAAGTACCACAGTCGGCTCGTGCGGCTCGCTGTATGAATCCGGTGAAGACCGTGTTTATGCTTTCACAGTCTCTGGACCGCAGTGTCTCAGCATCTCCCTTACCGGAGCGAGCACTTCGCTTATCGGCTATCAGATTTACTCCGGCTGTCCAGGGGCTGGAGGAACTTGTGTCACCTCCAATGGCGGATCTACCAACCTGACCAGCTCCGTCAGCCTGCCAGCAGCCGGTACTTATTATCTGATTGTCGATACGTGGGCCCCACCTTCCAGTGCGACCTATAATCTCTCCATCGCTGTTTCAGGATCCACACCTGCGAACGACTTGCCATGTAATGCGACGTCCTTGCCGTTGGGCGTGAATCTCACCGGCACCAATGCATGTTCAGGTAATCTGAATGAGCCTGCAACTCCATCGTGTTGGATCTTCGGTTCGGTGAACACAGTCTGGTACAGGGTTGTAGCTCCGGCCTCCGGCGTGCTGCGGATCCGAACGGCTCTTGGAACCAACACCAATACGCAGATCGCACTTTTCTCTGGAGCGAGCTGCAGTGCTTTGACCATGGTGTCCTGTAACACCAATGCTCCCAGCTGTGGTTCCTCGTCTTATAGTAACTCTGAATTATCAGCTACCGGACTGACACCCAACGCGACCTATTATGTGGCGGTTGATGGTGAGGGTAGCATTACCGGGTCATTTGATATTGTTGCTATTGATGGTTCGCAGCAATTTCCGCCCGCAGCCGGTCAGGAGTGCGTGAGTCCAAATCCGGTGTGTGATACGACCATCACAATTGGAAATCCCGGCTACCAGGCGTATGGTAATTCCTGCGATTTTAATGGCACTGGCACCTGCCTGGTCTCCGGAGAAAGAGGGTCTGCGTGGTACTCCATACCGATTTCCACCTCGGGTGTACTACAGTTCAATATCATTCCAAACGATTGGGCGGGGGCGCCAAGTACGGCGGCTACCGATTACGATTTCGGTATCTGGCGCGTAGCCGCTGGATCCACCGTGACCAATACATGTGTTCTCATATCAGGTGGAGCGGTGCCGGTTGCGTGTAATTATTCAGCGCTCGGTGTAACCGGACTCTACGGAACACTAGGAAATGCACCGGCTGCTTATCCTGGTTTCGATGGAGCTTACGAACCGCAGATCAACGTCACTGCAGGAGAAACTTACTTGTTGGTCATATCTAATTTCTCCAACAGTACATCCGGATTCACCATCAGCTTCGATGTAACGGCTCCGATCAATTACACCAGTCCGGCCGTCGGCTCTGTCGTATGGACGGGTGGAACCAATACGCAATGGGCATTACAAAGCAATTGGGGCGGATGTGCTGCACCAACTTGTGGAATCAACGCCACAGTCAGCCCTTCTTCAGTCAACCAGCCTGTACTTCTTACGGGTGTAACGTACAACGTAGGCAACCTTACCATCAACTCGGGATCGACGTTGACCATGCAAGCAGGTTCCCGCTTACAGATCTGTGGTAACTATGTGAATTCGGGGTCACTCATTGCCGATCCGGCAGCTATCATCGAATTCGTCGGTACCGGCCTACAAACCATTTCAGGTGCTCTCATCGGAGCTGATAAATTCCCCAGCCTGGTCGTCACTAAAAGTACCGGTAGTGTCCAGCTGAATAACGATATCGATATCGGAGGGTATTTCACCACCTCCAATAACACCTCCATCTTCAACAGCAACTCCAAGTTCGTCCGTTTGGCTGGACATTTCACCAATGCAAATGGTGATGCGACTTATACCAATCCTTCGGTGCTCGAATTCAATGGAACAGCTACGCAGAACTACCAGCAAGGAAGCACTCAGTTGAATCTTGCAACGGTTCTCATGAACCACTCAGGCCCAGGGGTGAATCTGCTTAGTAACATGTGCTTCTCGGCTACGACAGGACAGTTGACGCTGACATTGGGTAAAATCGTTACCAATGCATTGGAGGTCCGCCAATTCAATCCTGCTTCAGGAAGTGTCACGGTAGGGAATGCATCCAGTTATGTCGAGGGCTTTTTGAGAAGAAAGTTGGTTCCTCCCGGAAGTGTGGCCGCTTATGACTTTCCCGTTGGACATGCGACCAAAGGCTATCAGCGTGCCAATGTCAACTTCACCGCCAATGTCAATATCGACAATCTGCTCGCATCGTTTACACCTTACTCCTCGCTGCCAGCCGGATTGATGGTCAAGGAATGCAATCGGTACTACAATTTCAGTGCGCTGGACAATGGCAAATGGATCATCGATGCTTATTCATCCTCCTTCACCAAGTTGGCCGGCATGGCGAACTACTCAATGACGCTTTATAACCGTAACTACACCAATTCAGGCAGTTGCAATGCATGGACCGTCATGAAGGATTCCATAGGTGCCGGCGCATGGTACTTGAACGGTATTTGCGACACTACCTCGGTTCCGGGAACGGTGCGTAGGACTGCCATGTCCGGGTTCTCGCATTTCGGAACGGCACAAGGTGGTATCACCCTGCCGGTTGAATTGATTCGTTTCGAAGGCCGCAACGATGGCGAGGTGAACATCCTTCAATGGACAACCGCTTCCGAAATCAACAATGACCACTTCACCTTGCAGCGTTCATCGAATGGATACGACTTTGAAGACATCGGTCGGGTTCAGGGCAGTGGTTCCACCAACATCCTTCACAATTATGAATACCTGGACAAGCATCCTTTGACGGGAATCAATTATTATCGTTTGCGTCAAACCGATTTCGATGGCACCGATGATATCTCGGGCATGATCGCCGTCAAGGTTAAATCAAAGGATTTCTCGATCGTTTCGGTTCGGCCAAATCCGAACAGCGGACGGTTTTT
>JBJTRB010000245.1:0-4807 GCA_046075925.1 Bacteroidota bacterium
TGCGAACCGTCGAACAGGAATTCGATACGCGTCAATCCGGCGTTGTTGGTTGAACGTTGGGCTTGAGTGGCTGTCGGGAATGAAATGAAGGTCAAGTATACTACATGCAAGAGGAGCCAGCCCTTCATTCGTAGACCGGTCGGTGATTGCAGCATGCTGTATTTATCCTTCGTCATTTCAAAAAAAATGAATCAATAGTCGCCGAGCGTTTCTTCCAGTTGAGCCAGTGCATCCGCAGTCTGTTGCTCGTTGGGTGCAACGCCGTGCCACTTATGGGATCCCATCATGAAGTCCACGCCCATGCCCATTTCGGACTTCATCAGGATGCAAACAGGTTGGCCCTTTCCAGCTGCCTGTTTCGCTTTGTCTAATGTGTCTACCACTTGTTGCATGTCGTTGCCATCCATGCGAAGTGTTTTCCAGCCGAAGGATTCCATTTTGGGCGACAGATCGCCATAAGGAAGCACATGATCAATCGATCCGTCGATCTGTTGGTTGTTGACATCGATGGTCAGAATCAGGTTGTCGACTTTTCGAGCACCTGCGTACATCACGGCCTCCCAGATCTGACCTTCTTCCATTTCTCCATCACCGCATAGGCAATAAACGAGGTTGGTGTCCTTGTTCAATCGTTTGCTCAAGGCTGCACCTACAGCTACGCTGAGACCCTGGCCGAGCGATCCGGAAGCGATGCGCACGCCTTCCAGGCCTTCGTGCGTGGCGGGGTGTCCCTGCAGACGAGAATCGATTTTTCGAAAAGTCGTAAGCTCTTTCACGTCGAAATGTCCTGATCGGGCCAGTACGCTGTAAAACAGCGGAGATATATGTCCGTTACTGAGGAAGAAAACATCCTGTCCCTTTCCGTCCATATCAAACGGACGAGGGGTGAATTTCATTGTATTGAAATAAAGTGCGACCAGAAGGTCGGTGCAGCCAAGTGAACCGCCCGGATGGCCGGAATTGGCTCCATTGGTCTGGCGTACGATGTCGCGTCGCACCTGGGATGCGATTCTTTTCAGTTCGGAGACGTTCATGGGTTGATGGAAAATGTTCTTTCCAAAGTTATCGGAAAGAGGTCACGCCCGCTTGAAAAGCCCCTTGAGAGTTATCAGAAAATATCAACATCCAAGGCGATGATGATCGAATTTCGATGCAAAAAATCGGAAAGGTCAGTCTTCTTCGTAGGGGTCGAAAAAATCGTCCAGCGCCCTGCGTTCTTTTTTGGTCGGTCGCCCCGTTCCCGGGTCTCTGAAGCCGGTACTTCTTGCAGCTCTATTCCGGTATTCTGCGATAGTTTCAGGGGGTGTAAGGTCGGCGTAGATCTCGGGAATCAATTTGGCGCCGACTCGTTTTTCAATCACCTGGATCACCTGCAACTTTAAGGTGATGCCTGTCCGTTTTACTGCAACGATATCTCCCTTTTTCAGGATCCTCGATGCTTTGACAACCTGGTCGTCGATCAGTATTCTTCCCTGCTCACATGCCATCGATGCTTGTGAACGCGTTTTATATAGACGAGCTGCCCACAACCATTTGTCAATCCTGATTTTGTCGTCCACACTCATTGTCAATTGAAAATGGAAAGACGCGATGTCGGACGACGATCCGATTGCCAATTGAAGCCTTTCAATCGTAGTTCGGACAAGCTAAGCGCTTTAATCGGATAAAGTGTCCCATCCGGGTCGTTCATCAGGGTAATTTTTCTGACTTCATTTCCTTTGATGCGGATCAACAGGTCGCTACAGTCAGCGCGATTGACGGCCACATCCCTGTTTTTCTTGTTACGCGCATAATAGATGGTTTGTCCGTTTCCTTTCACTTCAATCCTGTCGATCTCATTTTCCACGAATAAGCCAGTCATGATTTTTCCGGTGATCTGATTGAATCGTAAAGAATCGACAGGCCCTTTTTGTGTGGTGTCAGCTTGTGATACCAGAAAAGCATTGTTCTTCAAGATGATCTTTGAAAGTGCTCCTCCGTTGGTGTGAAGCGTGATGGAGTCAGCAGTCATCTGATTCACGCCTGACCATAGGATCGGATTTCGGAAAAAGCGGATGGTGCTGTCTGACTGCGAGTAGGTGAGCGAGTCGCAGGCTCCTTGTAAATCGCTTTTATAGATCTTGACGTGATGGAACGCCATGACGTCGCGAGAAAGGGAGTCATTGGTTACTCGTTTTCCGATGGCAAGCAGCGTGTCAGCGTGCAGAAAGAGCGAGTCTCGCTCATCGTATTGGACCATTTCGGCCGACTTGGTGACCCAGGAAGAGTCGGTCGATGCATGGTGCTCTGCATAATCTCCCCGGATGATCATTTTACGTGACGTGTCCGTCAACGAGACATGGCGATAAGCCTTACCTATTGAAACCTTTTGATCGTATTGAATGGAATCGCCTTGCAATACCTGTGTTCCTGAAATGAGATACGAGCGTCCGATGAAGGTGGAGTTTTGACGGACTGTGTTGTACCATCCGTTTTCGCAATACATCTTGCTTTTATCGGTGACAATGTCGGTCGGGCCAACGAAAAAAGCCGTGCGCGAACCTGTGTTGTAACGTAATGTATCGCACGTAAGGGTGTATTTAGGGTTCTTTAGCAGGACTTCTTTTTTGAAATAAAGATCTTTGCTTCGACTATAGTAGAAGCCGGTTCGGCTGGTCAGCGTATTTTCTCCGTCAACGATATTGGCACTGTCGGTGTAAGTGGCTGTGGAGTTGGACAAGTTGTAGGCAATCTTTCTGGTCCGCAGCGTCATTTTTCCATCGGTCAGGACGATACGATCAAAAACATCGGCCACTCTCGTGTTGCCATCGTAATTCAACTTGCCTCCGGTCAACGTCATGGAATCTCCTTGATCGATCCGTATCCGGCCGAATGCTTCCAGACGGTTGTCGTCGCGGTAGAGGTAGGCGGAATCGCAGCTCATCAGGGCCGACTCGTGGCGCAGCCGAACATTTCCCAGCAATCGGGTAGCGCCGGCATTGAAATTTTCATCGAACTCACTCACATCCGCATTGAGCAGTTCTATTTTGGTGGTACCATTGTCCTGAGCAGGCAGGTTCGACCACCAACAACCCCAAATAATCGCCAAAAAGTACTTGGCTGAACGGAAGAATCCCGAGGAAGTCATTGTGGTGGTCAGTTGCTTCAGGTAACGACCGCAAAGTTAACTTTGTAGTCCGTTTTAACATACCCTTTTGTGGCCTTGTCCGCTCCATTTCTCTTTGCCGATGTGATCCTGCCGGTTTCCATCGACCGTCCCCTCACGTACCGAGTCCCGATGGATCTCGCTGGAGAGGTGGAGGTCGGCAAGCGGGTAGTGGTGCCCTTGGGTCGATCCAAGTTGTACTCCGGGGTCATCGCCAAGCTCCACGACAAGGAGCCTGGGTTCGGACAAATCAAGGATATACAGTCGGTGCTGGACGAGCGCCCCATCCTTGGCTCCTCTCAATTGACCTTCTGGGAGTGGATGGCGAACTATTATTTGTGTGCACCTGGCGATGTGATGAATGCGGCCATTCCTTCCGCATTACGCTTGCAGAGCGAAACCATCATGGTTCCTGCAGAAAACGGTTCGGAGATCCTCTCTGAAATGGAGGAAGGTGAGGAGCGTGCCATACTGGAAATGATCCTTGACCGTGGAAATGCAACCGTTCAGGATATCCAGCGGATTTTTCCGGGAAGGTCTGCGCAGAAGCGGCTTCAGAAACTCGTGCTCAAAGGGGCAGTCATGGTTTCAGAAGAGATCGGAGAGAAATACCGTCCGTTACAAGAGGTTCGTATACGGTTGCATGCGGATTATTCGGATGAGGCACGACTTCAAGCGCTGTTCGATCAACTCGAAAAGGATGCACGCAAGCAGAAGCAGTCGGATGCACTGATGTGCTTCATGCAGTCCCTGTATGATGTCGGTGATGCCGGTTCGGTCAGGAAGAAAGATTTATTGTCGGATGAACGTGTTTCCGCTTCATCCATTCAAACGTTAGTCAAGAACCATGTTCTGGAAGAAGTCACCTTCAACGTTGATCGTTTGGAGGTGAGTGAGCATGCGATTCAGCCGCTTGCTTCACTTTCATCAGAACAGGAAAATGCACTGCATGCTATTCGGACATCCTGGTCCGATCTGGATACCGTACTGCTTCATGGTGTCACTTCCAGTGGAAAAACAGAAGTCTACCTGCATCTCATCAAAGAAGCCATTTCGCGTGGCGAACAAGTGCTTTATCTGGTGCCAGAGATAGCGCTCACCGCACAAATGGTACGCCGCCTTCAAAAGCATCTTGGTTCGGCTGTTGGCGTTTATCACTCCCGATTTTCCTCTAATGAGCGGGTGGAAATCTGGAACAAGGTGCTTGACGATTCAATCGGTGGCACGCAGGTCGTGCTTGGTGCCCGGTCTGCATTGTTTCTTCCTTTCAAACGTCTAGGGCTGATCATCGTCGACGAGGAGCATGACGCATCCTACAAGCAACAGGATCCTGCGCCGCGTTACCATGCCAGGGATGCAGCCATTTTACTGGCGCATCAACAGAATGCCAAAGTGCTGTTGGGTTCAGCTACCCCTTCCATCGAAAGTTATTTCAATGCTGCGCAGGGCAGGTACGGATTGGTGGAGATGAAGGAACGCTTCGGAGGCATCCAGCTGCCTGAAATACAGATCGCAGATGTGCGTGAAGCGGCGAGAAAGCGACAAATGAAATCACACTTCTCTCCGTTGTTGTTGGAGTCGGTAAAGACAGCATTGGATGCACAGGAGCAGGTGATCTTATGCCAGAAGCGGCGTGGGTTCGCTCCTTATCTGGAATGCTCC
>JBJTRB010000246.1:0-2389 GCA_046075925.1 Bacteroidota bacterium
TGATGGATGACACTGAGTATCGTGGCTTCAATGTACTTTCCTTGATTGAAGCTGGGAACGATGATCGAAATCAACGGCTGATCGGATGGTGAATCAATCATGTCGATTTGATGACGATATAATATCCGCTGAACTGCGAAAAGAACTTGATGCAATCCGTCCGGCCTTCGAAAAATTCATGTACGGCCAGCCTGTTGCCCAGAAGGGCAGGATGTCCGTAGTCTTCGAAGATCATGATGCCTTTTTCGGATAGCTTTTTCTCGAAGAGCTCTTTCATCAGGAAAAGAGTGGCTCGATAGGAATCGCAATCGACATAGATCAAAGACATCTTATCGATGTTCACTGCTGACAGCGTCTCAGTGAAATCTCCTTTTATCAATGTCGTATTGGGACGGTCCTTGAATTTCGCCTTCACTTCCTGGAAATCCACATTGTGTGTCTGGCTCCAAAAAGCATCCACACCGACGCTTTCGTCGGGGAAATGCTCGAACATATCGAACATGTAAAGCTGCTTGTCGCTCTTTTCGGCTTCCAGAAGCCTTGATAAAAGGTAACCGCTATGTCCTTTATAAGAACCGAACTCACAGATGTCGCCTGGAACATGTTGCCTCGTCACATGCGCTACCCACTGGCAGAGGTCCATGTAGTCTCGTATATCGCATTTCTTTTCAAAAATAGACAAAGAAGAATCGTAGATCTGTAAATAGGGGATCTTGTCGATCAACAATGGAGAAATGAAATGGAGGCTTTCGTGAATATTGTGTTTCCTCACGATCGAGTAGTCCGTCAATGCATCTCCTACATATTCGAAAGGAATGTCTATTAGACGTTGATCCTTGAAGATGATTTGCAACAACTCGTGGTTTTCTTTGGCTGTGAAATAGGTGGATATGATGCAGGAAATGTTTTTCCCGGATGAATTCGAATCGTTGCCAGATCCCTCACCATGAAAATGCACTGAATTCAATCCGTTGCTTTTCAGGCCGGCTAAAAAGGATTTGAAATTGGAATCGCTTGCATTCCCGGCAACAAGCACAATGCCTGGATATTTAGCGTGCCAATGCCTGGCTTGTGTCAGCAGGAATGAAACCGCTTCTTCTTGATCAAGGATATTGAAGCGTTGGATGCCTTTTTTATTGCGCGCTTTGCGATGTGCGGATTGGATGTATGGATTCAACAGCCGATTGATACGGATGCTGAGACCTTCAGCCCATGTTCCCTCGCGGATATGTCGGACGATGCTGTTGATCATTTTGAATCAGGTAGTGCTTAGTTTCCAAGACCCAGTGTGCCACAAGATACCCTTGTCGCCATCTTTCATTTTCCTGGTGAATCCGATTTCCAGTTGCAATTCGTTATCGGAATACAGAAGGGTATCGCCGGAGTGATCCTTGATTCCGTAAGTGACATTGTAGAATCCTGGTGCCAAGGTTGGCAGGTCGAAATAGGTATCGATGGTATACTCGCCTGGTTCGAAATCGATCTTCCCGAAAGAAAGATCGTCAATGGAGTGAGAGGTGAAAATGCGGTTTCCTTCGAGTGTATCCAAGCCGATTCCCAGGACAACGCCTTTGATCGGATCTTTGATCCGAAGTTTGAATCGGAGATGCGGGTTTTCTCCGAATGGAACAATATCGGTAGGCAGACCTGAGGCGTTGAGCCAACAGGGAGCTTGAAGTTCGATGCGCTTGCAAGATGAAACCTTGATATCGTCAACCGAATTCTTCCGGGTTAGCGCACTGGAAAGATAATGATCGATCACCTTGGGTGCCGTATCGTTCATGACCACCGTTCCTTCTTTCAGCAGGATGGCTTTCGTACATAGACTACGAATAGCACCCATGTTATGCGATACGAACAGGATGGTTCGACCGGACTTGGTCACCGCATCCATCTTTCCTAAGCATTTGCGTTGGAACTCCGCATCGCCTACCGCCAATACTTCGTCTATCACCAGGATTTCGGGTTCCAGAAAGGCAGCCACTGCGAATGCAAGCCGAAGTTGCATGCCGCTGGAGTAGTGTTTCAGCGGAGTATCCAGGAATTTCTCCACACCGGAGAAGTCGATGATCTCTTCCAACTTGGCATTGATTTCTGCTTTTCGCATGCCAAGGATGGACCCATTCAGAAATATGTTCTCTCTGCCGGTGAGTTCCGGGTGAAACCCTGTTCCTACCTCCAACAAACTGGCAATGCGCCCCCGGGCTGTAACGGTACCATGAGTAGGAGGTGTGATTCGTGAAAGGACCTTGAGCAAGGTCGACTTGCCAGCTCCGTTTTTACCGATTATGGCCAAGGAGTCGCCAGGCTGCACCTCGAAGGAGACATCTTTCAAGGCCCAGACATCCTCTTTATCCGTATGCTTATCGAATGTTACCAGTTGTCCTAA
>JBJTRB010000247.1:0-2453 GCA_046075925.1 Bacteroidota bacterium
TGCTTGCCCGTCAACACGGCTAATGATTACCATCTATACCGACGGCGCCTCGCGCGGAAATCCAGGACCTGGCGGCTACGGGGTAGTCCTGATTTCCGGTGATCATCGCAAGGAAATCTCAGAGGGATTTCGCCTCACCACCAATAATCGCATGGAGTTGTTGAGTGTCATCGTCGGACTGGAGACACTGAAGAGGATAGGAAGTCATGTCACGGTGTATTCGGACTCCAAGTATGTCGTAGATGCCGTTGAAAAAAAATGGCTGTTCGGTTGGGAGAAGAAGATGTTTCATCAGAAGGCCAATCCTGATTTGTGGGTCAGGTTCTTGAAGATCTATCGCCAGCATCATGTACGCTTCGTTTGGGTGAAAGGCCATGCGGCTAACAAGGAGAACAACCGCTGCGACGAGTTAGCGGTCGCCTCTGCTCTGAACGGACCGTTGTCTGTCGATGAATGGTACGAAGTGAATGTAAAAGACTGATCTCGCTATCAGCGAGGTAGCAGCCTTCCGCTCCCGGTGATGGATCGGGTGATCGTGGAAGGATTTCCCACGTAATAGACGTTTCCAGTGTGCTCGATTTCGACCTGCAGTTCATCGTGCGCGTTGACGGTAGCGTCGCCGGTAGAACCGCTCTTTACATATGTTTTACTGGAAATCAAACGGGATGCATCAACTACGCCTACATCGTTCAGATAGATGTAGCTATCGGATGAATATCCCTGAGCATCCAACAGGCATCGTCCAAGATGGATTTTCAAATTTGAAGCAGCGGTAGACAATAATAAATGGATGTCTCCAGAACCGTTCCAACATTCAAAAGCGAAGCCGTCGCGACGCAGGCTGTCCATGCACGTAATGGATCCCGCTCCATCGTAATAGATGCTTTCCAATTCGACCGGAAACGTCAATTCCACCGTATAGGAGTTATTGAAGTTGCGTATCCAGTTGCAACGGTTTTCGTTTCGGATATAGAGTTTATTTCCTTGCAGTTCGGTGATGATTCCGTCGATGAGTTGTAGGCCGGCGGTGACTTTCACCTCGTAGGTCGTGCCTTTTTTGAGTACCACATCCACATTGTCACTCAGATACAGCTTCGTGAAGCCTTTTAAAGGACGATTTTCTGTTACGATTTTCCCAGTGCTCTTGGTGCAGTCGAAAAGATGATCCTTGTCGCAGCTTTGTGCGATCAATACCAATGCCGCCGTCAGCAGCCATCGTCCTGAACGATGCATCAAAAAATCGTGTAAAGGATTTTTGAAAAACAAGGAAAGAAGCGACTCCCGATCAGTCATGCGCTGTAACGTCTTTTTTACCTGTTTTAATATTCCATCCGATTCCCCATTCGACAAAATCCGCTCGTGCATAGTGGGTTTTCAGCTGCATGCAAGCGAAGAGCCGACCGAAGTCGTATCTCAATCCGATGCGATGATAGAAGTATCCGTCGTTCTTGTATTCGGTATACGGGTAAAAACCCATGTTGAACAACAGTCCCAGCTTATTGATTTTTAATTGCCATGCGCCATGAATGCCGGGTCGGAAGTCGACACTTGCAGCTGAATCGAGCCTCAGACTTCTGTTTCTTGCCGATAGTGAATTGTCGTAGAACAGATCGGCTCCGATGCCCCAGTCGTGCCGCTTATTGGTACTAAAGCAATAGGTTCCGGAAATCGTGGCTGCTTGATATTTCGGTCCGCCGATCGGATAAGTCTCCTTCCATGCAAAAGCACCCATCAGGCTGATGGTGGCAGATCGATGTGTGTTCCATGATGAATCTTTGGCGACAATCCGTTCCGGACCATCGCCTCCGAACCGATACGTCAACGCAATAGCAGGTAAGTTGATGCCCAGGTTAGGCATGCTGAAACTGCCATTCGAAAAATGGGTCAAGTGGAATCCGGCTTCCACCACCGATCGTTCACTTAACGGTGTCCTGTAATTGATACCGAAATGGATCACCCCGTTCAGGTGACTGCCTATGGCTACGTTTCGAAAATTCTCCACAGGATCGAACACGTGCTCCACATACCCCAGACCGATTCCATAGCGAAACCAGAGATGTCTTCCAGGATGGTTGTTCAATGGAAAATCAAGGTAGGGGAATACGGCTATGGCATTTCCCAATCGATCGCGACTTCCGGGTCGCAGCCAGGAAACATGCAGACCTTTTTCCGGACACAGGAAAGACCTTTCCCATGGGTGCTTTCCGGTAGTGGTGAAAAAAACGGAGGATTCGACGGAAATAAGGTGCTCTTGCTGAAGAGGGAGCAGTGCGTCGCGGTGAGCAATTAGGAAACCATAGGTCGAGGAGATGCTGAAACCGACAGAAGGCTGCAGGGAATCAGGGGTTACTGCATGGGTGACTTGCAGGCCGACGCCCATGAAAAATAATATCAAGAAGCGGATCCTTCTCAAACGCATGAATCAGTTACGGATTCAACCGGATTAGTGCAGG
>JBJTRB010000248.1:0-4163 GCA_046075925.1 Bacteroidota bacterium
TGTTGCACCTTCTTTCATTGCGGATTCGATCGCCAAGCATTCCGGCAATCACGCAATCGGAGCGCACGAGATATTTTTAGGGCAGATACGGGAAGATGAGGCCGATGGACGGAAGGTGACAGGGATCGATTTTTCGGCCTATGCCATCATGGCCGACGAGGCGTATACGTCCTTTCGTGAAGAGCTCTTCTCCCGTCATGCGCTCACCTGTATGCACGTGCACCACAGCCTGGGTCCTGTCAGGGTCGGTGAAATCAATCTGTTCGTATTCGTATCTTCCCGACACCGGAAGGATGCCATGGCGGCTTGCCGCGAGCTGGTCGAATGGATAAAATCGGAGGCGCCGGTTTGGGGAAAGTTGTTGTTTGACAATGCTACCCAGGATTGGAAAACGAATACCCCGTTGAACGGATGATCGATATCACTCACAAATCTTCCACACTGCGGACGGCAAAGGTTGTCGCAGTAGTCCGTTTTGGAAATCCGGCCACCGCTGCCGCTATCCGTGAAAATCTTGTCCCCAAAGGAAATGTGCTGGAAGCTGCCAGGACAGCGGGACTTTTCGGAATTAAACGTACAAGCGATCTCATACCGGATTGTCACCCCCTCCCTTTAGAACACGCGGCATTTGAGTTCTCCCTCGAAGAACAATCCTTGTCGATACACCTCGAGGTAAGAACCATTTATAAGACCGGTGTAGAGGTGGAGGCCATGACCGGTGCTTCCATCGCTGCCCTCACGTGCTACGACATGTTGAAGCCCATCGACTCCGGTGTATTCATCGGGGAAGTCCGCTTGTTGGAAAAGAAAGGAGGGAAGTCCTCGTTCAAGCAGGAGCTGTTGGAATCCATAGCTGCTTCTGTCATTGTCTGTTCCGATACCGTTTCAAGTGGAAGCAAGACCGACGCAGCCGGCAAGGAGGTGGTCAGTAGATTGACGGGGATGTCGGTTAACGTGGTTCACTATTCGGTCATTCCTGATGAAGTGGATGCTATTCAAAAGCATTTACGTGATGAGGTGGCCGCAGGCCGACAACTGGTCATATTCGTAGGAGGAACGGGACTTTCGCCACGCGATGTGACGCCAGAGGCAATACGTCCGATGTTGGAGCGACCAATTCCTGGAATCGAAGAATTCATACGGGATTATGGTCAGCAGCGAATGCCTTATGCCATGCTTTCCAGAAGTGTGGCAGGAATGATCGGGGAAACATTGGTGCTTGCATTGCCCGGTTCGACACGAGGTGCCATTGAAAGCATGGATGCCGTTTTTCCTTCATTGTTTCATGTGTTCCGGGTGCGTAAAGCGTTCAGACACGAAGAAGATGGTAAGTGATGTTACAGGATTCGCACGGAAGGGTTCATGATTATCTGCGCATCTCGCTGACGGATGTGTGCAATCTGCGTTGCACCTATTGCATGCCGGAACATCCCGTTTTCACCCCGACCGCCTCCATGATGAGTTCGGAGGAGGTGGTTTCTTTCTCCCGTTTTTTCGTGAATCACGGAGTCAAAAAAATCAGACTTACAGGCGGAGAACCGCTGGTGAGGAGTGATTTCGCAAACATTCTCCAGGGGATCTCGCTGCTTCGTTCCTCCGGATTGGAAGAGTTGACGCTGACTACCAATGGCATCTTGCTCGATCGATATATAGATGCTTTGTCGGCTGCACAGATACGCTCAGTCAATGTCAGCCTTGACACCTTGTTGCCGGAACGATTCCAGGCCATTACACGACGAGACAACTTCCACAAAGTACTGTCGAACTTGCATCTTCTGCTTGATCGGAATTTCAAGGTGAAGGTGAACATGGTGGTGATGAAAGGTGTCAACGATGATGAAACCGTCGAGTTCATCCGCTGGACGCGGGATTATCCGATTCATGTCCGCTTTATCGAGTTCATGCCCTTCGCGGGCAATCGGTGGCAGGATAAAAGACTGATCCGTTCAGCTGAGCTCCTGGATCGGGCCTCCTCGTTTTTCGATTTCGAGCCCTTGGAAGGATCGCCCAATGATACCGCGCGAGCCTTCCGTGTGATCGGCTTTTCAGGTACGTTTGCTTTCATTTCCACGATGAGTGAACCTTTCTGCGGTGGTTGTAACCGTATCCGGCTAACGGCAGACGGGAAAATCAAGAATTGCCTTTTTTCGCGTACCGAAGCCGACTTGCTGAGTGCTATACGCTCGGGTGGTGATGTCGAACAGCTTGTAAAAAATGCGATTTTGACAAAAGAGGCTAGCTGGGGTGGACAAGAGCTCTTTCAAGGATCTGAGAACAGGTCCATGGTAGCCATAGGCGGTTGAGGTCTCTATGAGAAAGGTCGTTCGCCCTTGTTAACAGGTGTTGACCAAAATCATGAACCTTGAGAGCCCGGAGACGTTATATTTACCATCACGTTGTCCTGAAATGAAACGGTCTGTAATCATTCTATTTTCTTGTTTCGGCCTCTTTGCGAGTCAGGAAATTGCTGCTCAGAGAAGGACTGAAATCGGTCTGTCGCTGGGAGCAGTCAACTACATCGGCGATCTCGCCAACGAAACCTTCTTTCCGTATTCATCCTTAGCTGGTGGTGCTGCACTCACCGTACGTGATTTTGTCGGACGGCCTCAGAACAGATACAAAGCCATCGACATGCAGGTGCGTTTGAGTTGGCACCGGCTACAGTACGACGAGACGAGTGCCATTGGTGGTAAGCAAGGCAAGGAGCTGAGGAACTATCTGCGCGGACTTGGATTCAGGAACGATCTGCTCGGTATGGAAACCGGTGTCACCTACAATATCTATTTGAACAGGAACCAGCCGCTTTGGAAACCGACCTTCTCTTTCTTCGTGTCCGTAGGAGCAGGTGTATTCTACGGAGTACCCAAGGCTGATCTTTTCCGCGGTGATATCGCAATCGAAAACCGCTATCATTTCTGGAACGATGGTACTGTACGCGATTGTGCCGAAAACACGCAGGGCATCGGAAACATCATCCAGAAGGATGGTAAATACGAGACGGTCCTGAATGATTGGAACACAGAGGGCCAAGGGTATGAAAAAGAAATCCACCAACAACCTCCTTATGGAAATTGGCATATCGGCATCCCACTTGGTGCCGGAGTCCGCTATGTGCTCAACAAACAACTGACTTTTTCAGCGGAGCTGAACTACTATTATTTCTTCACCGATTACCTGGATGATGTGAGCGATCGCTATGCCACCTATGAAGAGTTGCGAGCGGCGTTCCCCGACGACAAAACCTTTGAATTGGCCAAATACATTTCGGACCCAACCGGTCGTGGAACCAACGGTTATATCGGACCTGTTACCAGTCCCCGTGGCAATCCTTCACTGAAGGATGCCTTCACCTTTGTTTCAGTAGAGGCGGCTTACAAATTTGCCTGGAAGAAAAAGGGCATCTACGGTCAGTTCACTTCGCGGTAAGCGATTCCTTGACCCTTTCCTGCTGCTTTTTCGGAATCACTTTCCCGGAGTCGACCCGAATTGATCCAGTACTCTTAACAGATCATCCAGTTTGGGAGTAAGGATGATTTCCGTACGGCGGTTCTTCTTTTTCGCCTCGGCTGTGTTGCCCGGGTCGATAGGTTGATAGGGACCTTTTCCGCAAGCGGTTATGCGCAGTGGGTCGATGTTGTTGCCTTTGAGAATGATCTTCACGACCGATGTCGCACGCAAAACACTGAGTTCCCAGTTGTCGCGTGCACCGCTCGGTAATACGCCTGAAATAGGAACGTTGTCCGTGTGCCCTTCAACAGTGACGTCGATGTCGTTATTGGTCGCCAGAACGTCGGCCAGTTTTTTCAGCGCCTCTTCTCCTTTTTTCTCGATTACGGTGGAACCCGAAGCGAAGAGCAGCTGTTCTTCCATCGACACATACACTTTGCTGCCCTGTTGTCGTATGGTCAATCCCTTGTTTTCGAACCCAAGCAGTGCATTACTCACAGCCTTCCTGAGTGCAGACACAGTGGAATCGGATTTTCCAAGAATCGATTCCAGCTCCTGAACACGGGCGTTTCGTTCCTGCAGACTTGATCGTAGTGAATCAAGATTTTTACCTCGCTCAGCCAACAGCATGGAATCTTTGCGCAGCTTGTCTTCCTTGCTCTGAAGATCCTCCTGAGCACGGTTCAGTTGGTTGATCAACTTACGCGTCTCTTCGG
>JBJTRB010000249.1:0-3075 GCA_046075925.1 Bacteroidota bacterium
TTGAAGCGGTTCAATTTCTTCTCCAGCAATATGAGATAGATGAATATTCCACCCAGCACGATGAGCAGCACACCAACAACGACATTCATCTTGTCGCTGCTAGTGGTTGCGGAAGCATCTTGTGCATGTGCAGCGAAAGAAGCAAAGAAGAGAAATAAGACGGGTGCGAATCTATTCATGGGTTTTGCTGTGAAGAAAGGCTGCGGATCCGGAATTCGATTTGGGTGATCCACGCACCCAACAAGGTCCAACCGATCACTCCGGGATAGAATACCGTTCGCATTTTACTGTCCAGGTCGTAGGAGGAGAAGCCGGGGTTGCCACCGTTACCAGGGTGCAAAGAATCAGTCAGTCTTGGAAGTACCATAATGAACACCAGCATCAAGGTGAATGCGAATATCGAGTAGACGGCTGCAACCCTTGCTCGTTTGTTAGCATCATCGATGGAACCGCGCAATACGAGATAAGCCAGATAGACAAGCATGGCGGCTGCAGCGCCGTTCAGCTTTGCATCATTCACCCACCAAGCTCCCCATGTATTTCGGGCCCAGAGGCTGCCGGTCAATAATCCGAGGACACCCGTCAGGATTCCGGTATGGATACAGGACGAAGCCATGATGTCATTCTTGATATCCCCGGTGCGCAAGTATCGGATGCCATAATGGATCGATGCAGCCATCAAGATGATCATGGCGAACCAGATGGTGACGTGAAAGAACAGGTTTCTGATGGATTGGTGCAGGATAGGAAGTTCAGGTACGTCGATCAACAGTCCTCTCCAAACCGTGTAGGTCAAGAGAATCATGCAAAGCCATTTCCAATATGCTAATCCTGCGATGCGCATCGTGTGCGATTAATCCTTCCAAAGGTACGGAAATAGCAGGTATCCCAATGTCAGGATCATCACGTTCAGGGCCAGTAGGATGACCAGGAACTTGAAGTTCACCTGCCATCCAAGATCATCCATGGCATTCTTTGAAAACCGGATGATGGTCTGTAGAAGTGGGAGCAGGACGGGGAAGCCCAGAATGGCGACTAGCCCTGCATTATCCGAAGCTTTGGATGCAATGGCTGAAACCATGGTGATCACCGCCGCAAATCCGATGCTGCCAGTGAACAGTGCTACCAGGAACATGCCCATGTCCTGCACCGGGTTGCCTATCAGAGCGGAATAGCAAGCCAGGTTGACAAGGGAAAGTATCACCATCACACCTGCCCCATAGGCCATTTTTGAGACGATCACGGCTCTTGGATCGGCAATGGTGTACGTATAAAGCAGTCGTCCTTTGCTTTCCTGTAAAAAACTCCTTGCAATACTGTTCACGCCTATGAATACTTGTATGATCCAGAACAGCGCGTTCCAAGTCGGAAGATCCACCACTTGTTTCATGCTCAAGTAGCAGATGAAAACAGTACTGACTACATAGAGCAGCATGCCTCCTGCCACGGACTTGCGTCGCCACTCGGTGAGCATTTCCTTCTGAATGAGCAGGTATGTCTGGCTGATCAGACTCATTGCTTTACCGTATCTATATCCCAAACGCTGTCCATCTCAGGAATCTCGATATTCGAGAATCCCTTTTTCCTCAGCTTCTCTCGCCAGTCGACTTGAACGTCGTAGTCGCCATGCACCAAAAAAAACTGCCTGACTTTCTTGGGATCCTGGCATGCCAGATAATCGAGCATTTCCGAGTAATCGGCATGCGCAGAGAAGGCATGTATCTGCTCGATTCGGGCCTTCACCTCGAATGGTTTACCGAAAATGGAAATATCCTTGGCTCCTGCCAATAACTTTCCGCCAAGGCTATCGGGAGTACAGTATCCCACCATCAGGATCGTGTTCCTTTCACTGTCAATGGCATTTCGGATATGGTGCTTGACCCGCCCGGCTTCTGCCATGCCCGAGGCTGAAATGATGACGGCCGGCTCTTTCAGATCATTCAATCGAATCGAATCTTCAACACGTCGGACATACTGCAGGTCGTTGAAGCCGAAAGGGTCGGGATCGGATCGCATACCTGAAAGGATCTCTTCATTGAAGCATTCAGGATGGGCACGCATGATGGTGGTGGCATTCACCGAAAGCGGACTGTCGACGAACACTTTTATGGGTGGGAGTTTGCCTGCGTTCTTCAGGTTATTAAGGGTGTAAACGACCTCCTGTGTTCTGCCCAGACTGAACGCTGGAATGACAACACGGCCTTTCCGTTCGACACAGGTGTTCAAGATGACATCCAGTAGTTGCTGTGAGGAGGTGTCGGGTCCTTCGTGCAGCCTGTTTCCATACGTCGATTCGCATAGGATCACGTCAGCCTGCGGAAATGGCTCGGGGTTCTTGAGTATCAGGTCGCTCTTCCTGCCGATATCGCCAGAATAGAAGAGTCGTGTCGTTTTACCTGACTCTGTTACATGCAGTGTGATGCCGGCAGCCCCAAGAATGTGTCCTGAATCCGTGAACTCGATTTCAAGGCTGTCATCAATTTTGTATCGTTTACGGTAGGGGATCGTGAAGAAAAGTTCCATGGCCTGCTCTACATCGTGTATGGTGTAGAGTGGTTTCAGTTCTGCCTGTTTCTTTCTCCTTCTTTTCTCGTTCAGGTAAGCGATATCATTCTCTTGGATATGTGCCGTATCGGCAAGCATGATAGCGGAAAGGTCCCGGGTTGCCGAGGTGCAATAGACTCTGCCTCTGAAGCCTTGTTTATATAATCCTGGGATATTGCCGGAGTGGTCGATATGAGCATGCGACAAAAGCAGGTAATCGATTGTCGCCGGATCGAAACCGAAATGCCGGTTCAGGGGGTCCGTATCTGCTCCATGGCCCTGGAAAAGCCCGCAGTCCAGCAATACCTTTTTGCCGTTATCCAGTTGAATTAAATGTTTGCTGCCGGTGACCGTTCGTGCGGCACCGTGGAAGGAAACCTTCATGCTATTCGCTTGATAGGAAGCCCAAGTTAGGAATATTGACCCAAAAACCGGTTTTTAGTTCATCCGTTTCTGGCTACTTTTACACGCAAGAAAGAAAAATGAAACTAGACGTATTAGCCTTCGCTGCTCATCCGGACGACGTGGAAC
>JBJTRB010000250.1:0-5055 GCA_046075925.1 Bacteroidota bacterium
GAAAATAGGCAATCTGGTATCACTGCGACTGACAAGGGTCAGTCCAACGCACGGAGCATGGTTTCGGCCTTCAACTGGCACTCAGCATATTCCTTTTCCGGATCACAGCCTGCAGTGAGGGCACTACCGGCCATCAGCGACAGGTAGCCGCTTTCAGCGTTGTACTGGATGCTTCTGATCACCACATTGAAGTCAAAATCGCCTTCCGGAGTGATATATCCCACGCAGCCCGAATAGAGTCCTCTTCGGCTTTCTTCGAACTGATCGATCAGTT
Organism: Bacteroidota bacterium; assembly: GCA_046075925.1. Lineage (GTDB taxonomy): Bacteria > Bacteroidota > Bacteroidia > AKYH767-A > 2013-40CM-41-45 > Pollutiaquabacter. Next base: position 275 of record JBJTRB010000250.1, read on the forward strand.
GCATGGCACTCCGCTTAGGCGCTCCGGTCATGGAGCCCATCGGAAAAGTATGACGAAGTGCCTCGGTCCAGTCGATATCCTTTTCAACCGCTGCGCTGATCGTGGTGACCAATTGGTGGATGCGAGGAAATGTTTTGAGTTCCAACAACGATTCCACTGCAACACTGCCACGCGACGCCACTCTGGAAAGATCGTTGCGCACCAGATCGGTGATCATGATGTTCTCCGACCGCTCCTTCGGGTCGTTGCGCAGCTGGTCGGCTAACTGGCTGTCCTCTTCTGCACTCCTTCCGCGTCGTATGGTCCCTTTGATGGGTTGTGAAATCAGTTTTTCGTTTCTTTTTGCCAGATATCGTTCCGGACTTGCGCAGAGCAAGTACCTCGATTCATTGCGATAAAAAGCAGCATACGGCATGGGAGATGCCGACTGAAGTTTCAGAAAAGTTTGGCAGGGATCGATTGTGCAATTTTCTGCAAATGACTCCATGCATAAATTCACCTCGTAGATGTCTCCTTGTTGGATATGCCGTAGCAGTTCGGTTGCTTTTTCGAGATAGGACGTTCTGTCGATCTTATGCTGAATGGAAGGTGTTTCTGTCGGGCCGGCAGTTACGGGCTGGGATGTAGAAAGACAGGCGAGAGCTTCCTCGATGGCAGTGGTATTTTCATGCTCGATGGTGTGCAGGAGACAGTCTTCACCTTGGACAGTCAATACGAAGCGAGGACGGAAAAAACGGATCTCTGGGAATCCGATCCGATCCGGATTCCTGCTGGAAAGTCCGTGTATCTGGTTCTTGAGGTCGTACGAAAGATGACCGAATAGCCAATCCTTATGCGCTGCATGAAATCGACTTAGTCCCGGGAAAGGATCGCCGTAGGTCGGAAGTTCCTCCAGACTTCCTGCTGCTACCAGCATGTCAAATGATCCATATGGATCTTTCACGCCGGTCTGCAAGTTGTGCGAACATAATAGCATCGCATCATCGAAGCCGTTACACCACGATAGCGCTGTTTCCAGTGCAGGTGGATGTGGAAGTCGGTGCGTTTTCCTTCGATGCATGATGGACAAAGATGGTGAATTAAGCACACAGGTGGTGTGCTTATTGGCAAAGCTGTGCCAGCGCTTCGATCCATGCTGGCGAGTCGTTCAGGCTGGGGACGAGGGTTACCTTCACTCCTCCATGTTCATGGAAAAGTTCGTCGTACTCCACGCCGATCTCGTGGATGGTCTCAAGGCAATCACTCACAAAAGCCGGAGCGAAGAAGAGCAATCGCTTGTCGCCTGCTTTAGCACGCGCTTTGATCACATCGTCCGAATAGGGTTTCACCCACGGGTCTCGACCAAGACGCGATTGGAAGCTGATGGTATAGCGTTCCGGCGGAAGGGCAAGAGCGGTTGCGATCTTTCGTGCCGTTTGGAAGCATTGCGCACGATAGCAGAACGCATTCTTCTCGGTCAGCGTGTTGCAGCAGCCGTCCTTCAGACAGTGGTCAAAACAATCCCCTTTTCGGATCTGTCGTTCGGGCAGACCATGGAAACTGAAAACGATATGATCGTAAGATGCGGGATTCAATGCTCTTCCGTTTGCAGCAAAGCACTCGATCATGGCAGGGTCGTCGCAGAAGCTGTTGACGAATTCGATCTCAGGTACAATCTCCCATTTGGAAACGATGTCCATCACTTTTTCATGCACGGAACCGGTGGTGGCTGATGCATATTGCGGAAAAAGCGGAACGACTTTTATTTTCTTGTAAACAGGCTTCCTGAACTTTTCCAAGACAGAAGCAATCGAAGGTGATTGGTACCTCATGGCGAACTCGACATGATATTCCGGTCCCATCAATTTTTCCAGCTTTTCTTTTTGAGCGATGGTATACACCATCAATGGGGAGCCTTCCTTGGTCCATACTTCTTTGTAAAGCTTGGCTGAACGCGGCGATCTGAAAGGTGCAATGATGAGGTTGACAAGCAGGAAACGTCCGATTGCGTTGATGTCCACAACGCGCGGATCGCTCAGGAATTCTCGAAGATATTTACGGACATCCCCTGTAGATGGACTATCAGGTGTTCCCAGATTGACAAGCAGAATGCCTGTTTTCAGATTTGGCATGGTACGAAGTTACGCTATTCGGCGTGTGCAGGAAAAACAGCGGAAAAGCCGGAATGTTCAACTTTATACCATCCGCAGTACCCGTTTCAGCAGCATGAAAACGAAAAAGCTGATAGACAGGAAAGCGGCTACGAAACCGATGTAGTCACCGAAGCGGGCATAAAACGTGAGGGTGTTGTTACGGAGCAGGGTGGCTGAAAAGGCATCTTCTTGCCACCAGTCTGTCTTTTGAGTTACATCGCCGCGTTGATTGATGAAGCAGGAAATCCCGGTATTTGCGGACCTTGCGATTGATTTTCTGAACTCGATAGCCAGTAGTCGGGCGTAATTCATGTGCTGTCGGTAGCCGGGTGTATTGCCCCACCAACCGTCGTTCGTGATGACGGTGATGAACTGGGCGCCGTTGCGCATGTAACCCGCCATGAAATCGCCATAGATGGATTCATAGCAGATGGCAGGAGCTACGACAGTGCCATTGGCAGTCACAAAATTGGTGCGGTCGTTTTGTATGCCCAGACTACCGGACGTGCCGCCCAGTTCGATGGCAAGGTCTTCCAAAAATCCGAACACTTTCGGATAGGGCATCTTCTCGACACCTGGAACGAGCCGAGATTTATGGTAAATCTGCGGAGGACCGCTTGACGCCAGGTAAAGGGCGCTGTTGTAGACATCATAGGATTGCTCGCTGTCCTTGAATTTGCGTGCAGTCAGTGATAATTTTTCATTCGGCCCGTATCGATGGAAGGAGGTGATGCCGGTGATGATATTCAGCTTGGGATAAGCCTCAAGGAAAAGCCGCGTCTTGTCGATGAAGGGATGTTTACCGACTTCCTCTTCCCAAAGGCCTCCCGGTATGCACGTCTCTGGTCCGATTACGAAATCAGTGGAAGAGTCAACGACCGTAGAGGCGAGTCGGAGAAAGCGATTCAATTGCTGTTCGTCGCTGCTGTTGAATTTCTCGTTGTACGGATCCACATTGGGCTGTACCACTGCCACCTTGATTGGAACGCCCTGGTCGGGACGGTGGTCATATAAATGATAAGAGATATCGATCGGAACACCGATTACGAGAAGTGAGGTGAAGCTCAGAAGTACGGTATTCGCTTTGCGGACCTTCGCCAACAAGCTTCTCGATACGAGGTTCTTGAGTACCTGGAAGAGCAGTACGTTGGCAGTCAAGACCCAGAGCGAACCACCAAGCACGCCGGTGTACTCGTACCATTGTATCCAATCGGTACGAACAGAAAATGCATTGCCAAGGCTCAGCCACGGCCAGGAAATCTCCCAGTTCAAGTGCAGGTATTCGAATCCGATCCAATAGAGTGGGAGTGACAGGTAGCCTATCGCCGATCCGTGGTCTCGTTTGGTGATGTAAAAAAGTTGCCAGACAATGGCCATGAACAAGCTGTTCAATGCCAAGGCGACGATGCTTCCTTCGGCGGTCGAATTCCAGATCCACCAGGTAGTGAGGCCGTTCCAGACAGCCATTGCCAGAAAGAACCAGCCGAATACGGCCACATGGTTCTTGAAGCCCTTTCCTCTTTCGTATTCGCGTTCGATCCAAAAAAGCGGGATCAGGGCGATGAAGATCAATGGTGTCCATCCTCTTTCAGGCCAACTAAGCCAAAGCAATAGGCCGGAGGAAAGTGATAAAAGCAGGTAGCGGATGCCGGAGGGAAGACGGTTCATGTCAAGCACCAAATTGCACCAATCCTACATCCGATTGGCAACGGTGCAGTTCAAGAAACGAACAGCCGTTATCAACAATCGCTACCGTTAACGCCGCTCCAAATAGTAGGGATTGGCCTGAGCGGTCGGAGTGACTTCGATTTCGTTCAACGTGACATGGTCGGGCCGGGTGGCGGCAAAGTAGATGATTTCGGCGATGTCTCGGGCAGTCAATGGGTCGTACCCTTGGTAGACCTTTTTGGCGGCATACTCATCTCCGAACCGCACAAGGGAGAATTCTGTTTCTGCTGCTCCTGGCGCTATCAAGGTCACGCGGACATTGTGCGGAAGTAAGTCGATACGCATGCTCCTGGAAAGGCTTCCGACAGCAGCTTTGGTAGCGCTGTAGACATTTCCTTTGGAATAGGCATAGTGCCCGGCGATGGAGCCGATATTGATGATGTGTCCTCTTTTACGCTCGATCATCCCCGGAGCGATACAACGGGTCACTTGTAACAATCCTTTCAGATTCGTGTCGATCATACTGTCCCAATCAGCTGACGACCCTTCCTGCAAGGTGCTTAGGCCAGCAGCCAGACCGGCATTGTTCACCAGCACATCGATCGACTTCCAATCGTGTAGAATCTCATCCAACGACTTCTTGGTCGCGTCCGGATCACGCAAGTCGAATGGAAGCAGCAGCGTGTGTGTTCCGAATTGCTCTTTCAGCTCGGCTCCCAGTCTTTCCAGCCTTTCTTTTCTACGACCTGTGAGAATCAGCCGCCAGCCCTCTGCTGCGAACAATCGGGCGGTCGCCTCTCCAAAGCCTGCAGTGGCGCCGGTTATCAGGATGATCTTACTGCTGTTTTTCATGAATTGATTTTTGGAAAATCTATTTACTTACTGCCAGGGCGCTGTTCCTGTAGCCATAGCCGAAATAGATGACCAAGCCGGCTATCAGCCATATTCCGAAACCCATCCAGTTATGCACGCCAAGCTGGC
>JBJTRB010000251.1:0-6692 GCA_046075925.1 Bacteroidota bacterium
TGAGCATGTGCACCTCATCGATGATGTAGACCTTATAGCGTCCCATCTGAGGTGCATAGCGGACCTGTTCCACCAATGCCCGGATGTCGTCGACGGAATTGTTCGAGGCCGCATCCAATTCGTAGATATTCAGCGAATGGCCGGTGTTGAATGAAACACACGATTCACAGCGGTCGCACGCTTCGAGGTCTTTTCCAGGATTGGAACAATTAATGGTCTTTGCCAGGATCCTGGCAGTGGTTGTTTTTCCGACGCCACGAGGACCCGTGAAGAGAAAAGCCTGCGCAAGGTGATTGCTTCGGATCGCATTCTTGAGCGTATCGGTGATATGCGGCTGACCCACCACCGTATCGAAGGTGGCAGGACGGTATTTTCTGGCCGAAACGACAAAACGCTCCATTGTTCCAAAGATACGATTTGTTCGTTCTCGTTGTTGGAAACACGCTACGAACAACAGGCCGCTGGCCCCTGAGAATAAGTACCTTTCAAGGGATGCCACGTCCTGGATCTGCCCCCTTGTCGCGGCCCGGTCAAGAAAAATATTTCGTAGCCGGTCCGCACTCCCGTTGGTCTGAATTCATCTTCACATTGAAGGTGGTGCGTGAGTTCATCCGTGGTTTCAGGTCGCTGCATTTCATCGGTCCATGTGTCACCGTTTTCGGCTCTGCCCGCTTCAAGGAAGGTCATCCGTATTATGAATCGGCGCGCAGGATGGGTTCGGAATTGGCAGGCATGGGATTCGTAGTGATGACAGGCGGTGGACCAGGCATCATGGAAGCGGCCAACCGTGGTGCTAAGGAAGCGGGTGGGAGAAGTGTGGGATGCAACATCGCTCTGGAGCACGAGCAGCGCCCCAATCCCTATCTGGACAAATGGGTCACTATGAAGCACTTCTTCGTCCGCAAGGTGCTGCTGCTGAAGTATTCCTATGCATTCGTGGTCCTACCGGGAGGATTCGGCACGCTGGACGAATTGTTCGAGACATTAACGTTGATCCAGACGGGAAAGATCTCTCATTTCCCGGTAGTATTGATGGGCAAGAATTATTGGCAGCCGCTGCTGGATCAACTCGCTGCCATGCGCAAGGAAGGCACTGCTTCTGAAAAGGATTTCGATCATTTGATGGTCACGGATGAACCCGCAGAAGCATTGCTGTTCATTCGGAAACATGCGGTTGAGGAATATGATTTGCGTAGGCGAACGGTTCCAAAACCTATCAGTATTTTCGGAGAAAGGAAGTGGTCGCGATGGTGATCAATATTGTTGACCAATACTAAAAAATTTAGTATATAGTATACGTTAGTTGGTGTAGCTTGATTAGCATGGTCAAACAGCCTTCAAGTTTTCAACAAACGCGCTCACTTTTCAACAAACCTGTTCAAAACATTTCCTTTCGCTCACCTATGACCCTATTTTTGGCTCATTCAACTCAAAACCCTAAAAACCTCTACCTATGAACAAAGCTGAATTGGTTGACGCCATCTCCAGCGAAGCCAAAATCACCAAGGCGGACGCCGCTCGTGCATTGGAAGCTTTCATGAATGTGACCACCAAGTCCCTCAGAAAGGGAGAGCGTGTCGCTCTGGTCGGCTGGGGAACCTTCACCGTGTCCAAGCGTAGCGCCCGTAACGGTCGCAATCCTCAGACCGGAAAACCCATCAAGATTGCAGCTAAGAAAGTCGCCAAATTCAAGGCTGGCTTGGAGCTTGCTGCCAAGATCAAGTGATTTGTAACTGACGGTTACGAAAAACCCGCCATAGGCGGGTTTTTTTTATGGTATTTATTTTCCGGTGAAGACCGGTTTTCTTTTTTCAAGAAAAGCCTTTACCCCCTCCTGGTGATCGGCAGTGGCACCAGCAGCTGTCTGAACGACTGCTTCCTGTTTCAGTTGACTCACAAGATCGTTGGAGGCAGATGCATTCAATAAAAGCTTGGTCATTCCTAATGCTCGTGTAGGAAGTCCCGCCAGTTGCTCACTCATCGCGACTGCTTCATCCATCAATCGTTCATCCGGGAACGCTTTGTAGATCATGCCCATGGCTTGTGCAGCAGCAGCTCCTACTTTTTCTCCCGTCAGCATCAGCGCGGATGCACGTTGCCAACCGATCAGCCGTGGGAGCATGAACGTGCCACCACTATCGGGAATAAGGCCGATTTTTCCGAAAGCTTGGATGAAGGTGGCGCTCTCCGCAGCCAGTACGATATCGCACGCCAATGCGATGTTCGCACCGGCTCCGGCAGCCACACCATTCACCGCAGCGACAACCGGCTTCTCAATTTGTCGCAGCAGCAGGATGATAGGGTTGTAGTGTTCCTCTACGATTTTCGTGATACCGGGTCCCGCCGGATCGATAGCTTCAGAAAGATCCTGTCCTGCACAAAAGGCTTTGCCTTCTGCAGTAAGTAAAATGGAACGCACCTGCTCGTCGTCTGCAGCACGTTGAAGCGCCTCTTGCAACTCCAGCGACATGGATCGGATGAAACTGTTGAATTTTTCAGGTCGGTTGAGCGTGATGCGAGCGACGGAATTCTGGACGGTATAGCGGATGTTCATGCGATCAAAGATAATAAGGTACGCGGCTGCCTGATGCAGTCAACGTTCAATGACACTTGAAATGATCGAACGGCTCAAGACAATCATCGCACTTGTACAAGGCCTTGCAGGCCGTAGAGCCGAACTGGCTCACCAGTGTGGTACGGGAAGAGCCGCATCGAGGGCACAGAACGGTCTTTGGATGCAAGGATAAAACGGACTTGTCGCTGCTGCTGCGAGGCGGCGGTGCGATGCCGTACTGACGTAGTTTCTCTTTTGCTGATTCAGGAATCCAATCAGTGGTCCAAACCGGAGAATACACCAATTCCACCTCCACCTTTTCGTATCCGTTCGCTTTCAATACTGCACGGATCTCTTTTTCAATGGCCATCATGGCCGGACAACCACTGTATGTTGGAGTGATCTTCACCCTGATCTTTCCATCCGCTTCAACGAGTATGTCGCGCAGGATACCCAACTCATCGATCGTTATCACAGGGATTTCCGGATCGGGAATGGAAGCTAAGATGCCTCTGATATCATCGACCTGTTCCATGTGTCGTAATGTTGGAATTTGATAGGATTGGAAAACGATGGATGTTCGTTTTCACCACTCCGCGCCGGGGAAGGAGCGGTGTAGCATCTGCATTTCAGCAAGCAAATGTCCGAGATGTTCGGAATGTTTTCCCTGCCGACTGCCACGGATGGAGTTGTGTTTTTCAGGAAGCTGGAGTCCGGCTTCTTTGAAAGCGTTACCGACCAACGCATACCAAGGAGTTCGCAAGGAAGCGGAATCGACAGCCAGTCCGGCGGCAGCCAGCGTTTTTTCCAATTCGTCTGAATCAAACAGGTCCTCTACGTAAGGCCACAATTCATCTATCGCACCACGCATCCGCCGGACGCTCTCCTCTGTTCCTTGTCCGAGTCTAAGCAACCAATCGTAACTGTGGCGAAGGTGGTAGCGGACTTCTTTCAGTGATTTTCCTGCCAAAGCGGCCAGCGTAACATCGTTGGATTGCAACAGTTGCTGATAGGTGAGTTCCTGAAAAGTACTGATCAGGAATTGACGCAGGATGGTTTGTCCGAAGTCGCCATTGGGCTGTTCGGCCAATAATATGTTTCTGAAGTCACGATCATCACGCAAGTAGGCGACATCGTCCTCCTTCCTGCCTTTCGTTTCGATGGAGCAAGCGTAGGAGTAAAAACCACGTGTCTGGCCGATGAGATCGAGGGAGATGTTGGTAAGTGCGATGTCCTCTTCCAGGATAGGACCATGGCCGCACCACTCGGCCAATCGCTGACCAAGTATCAAGCTGGTATCACCCAGTCGGATACAGTAGGCAGCCAGCACTTGGTTATTGTCGGAGGTGTTGGAATGGCTCATTCGAAAGCGGCTCCTGGAGTCTTGTAAAAGGTAGGATGTCGATAGGTCTTGTCGTTCGAGGGTTCGAAGAACGGTCCCATATCTTCCGGTGTACTGGAAACGATAGCATCTGCAGGGACCACCCAGATGCAGGTGGCTTCGTTGCGTCGCGAATAGACGTCGCGTGCATTCAACAATGCCATCTCCTTATCGGGCGCATGCACATTGCCTGCGTGTTCGAAAGGAAGTCCTGATTTTTTCTGGGTGAAAACCTCCCAGAGGGGCCATTGGTCTTTCTTCATGAGTCGTTTTTTTTCAGGCAGCTAGGACAGGAGTCGCTTTCTTTTGAGCATACGCATTGGCTGCTTCGCGCACCCAGGCTCCATCGTCATGCGCTTTGCGCCGGGCTTTCAGACGCTCTCGGTTGCAGATGCCGTTGCCATTGATCACTTGAAAGAATTCTTCCCAATTGATAGGTCCAAAGTCGTAGTGCTGACGTTCTTCATTCCATTTCAAATCCGGGTCAGGCAGTGTGAGTCCGATGTTCTGGGCTTGTGGAACCGTGCGGTCGATGAAGCGTTGGCGAAGGTCGTCGTTGGAATAGCGCTTCACCTTCCATCGAAGCAGTTCGGCACTGTTCGGTGAGTCCTTGTCGGAAGGGCCGAACATCATCAACGAAGGCCACCACCAACGGTTGATGGCATCCTGTGCCATGGCGCGTTGACCTTCGGTGCCGCGCATGAGCGTGGCGAGGATCTCATAACCTTGCTTATGATGGAAGTTTTCTTCTTTGCAGATGCGGACCATGGCTCGTGCATACGGTCCGTAAGAACATTTAGCCAGAACCGTTTGGTTCACGATGGCAGCTCCATCCACCAGCCAACCGATGGCGCCGATATCGGCCCAGGACAGCGTAGGGTAATTGAAGATGCTGGAATATTTGGCTTTGCCTTCAAGCAATTCCTCTACCAAGTCTTCGCGGGAAACACCAAGGGTTTCGGTACCGCTATAGATAAACAATCCGTGACCGGCTTCGTCCTGCACCTTGGCCAGGAGTACGCACTTGCGCCGCAGACTCGGTGCGCGTGTGATCCAGTTGCCTTCGGGGAGCATTCCGACCACTTCGGAGTGGGCGTGCTGTCCCATCATCCGGACCAACTGCCTGCGGTAACGCTCCGGCATCCAGTCCTTGGGTTCGATCATTTCACCTTTGTCGATACGCTCTTGAAAGAGCCGTTCGCGTTCAGCTTCGTTGATAGGGTGCATGAAGTGGGTAGAATCTAGTGTGAAGTTGCTTTACTTACGGCGTTAGAACAATGATAGAGGTCATCCGGTTCAAATACGATGATAATCACCTCGCCAACGGCGTATTGATTTCTTGATTTCGTCTTGCGACAGCCCTTTTTCAACGGCTTCTTTGCAAAGTTCGACGAACTCATCGTCGGGGGCGAATCGCAGGCCGATTACTTGCGAAAGGCGTAACCTGTTGTCCAACGGCTTGCCAGTCAACGTCATATGACGAAAGTTTTCTTCGGCGCGAATGATCCGGTCCTGGAGTCGGACTCCGAAATAACGGACGACGAAGAAAAACACCAAAAACAGGATGCTGGTGGCTACCAGAAGGGATGCGGAGTAGAGTTGGGTTCCGCTTTCCAGGGCGCTCATCAGGTTAATGACCGACCCGATGAGGGTTGCAAGGCAAAAACCAAAGAGCAATCCGTGAAACCACCATACTAATCGACTGTGATTGGAGTAACTTTGCTTGGACATACGGCTATTGACTGATTCCCACAAAAATAGGCTGATTCCTGCCTCTTTACAAGGAATCAATGCCCCAGTCGTAGTCAGATAAATTGGTTTTCTTGCCATTTTAACCCTCAAATGGAGCTCCCGGAAAAGAACATCATCGTTTCCGTCACCAGTGACCTGGTCACCGATCAGCGGGTGCATCGCACGGCGCTTACCCTCCGAGAGCAGGGAGCAAAGGTGATGCTGGTAGGTAGGCTCAAAAAGAGCAGCCTGCCGATGTCATCCAGGGCCTACCATTTCAAGCGCTTTCGATTGCCGTTTGAAACCGGTCCGCTTTTTTACGCAGCCTATAACATCCGCCTTTTTTTCTTCCTCTTATCTGCCAAAGCCGACCTGCTTGTTGCAAACGACCTGGATACGCTTCCCGCCAATTTTCTGGCATCCCGATTGAAGAAGATTCCCTTGATCTACGATAGTCATGAGTACTTCACAGAAGTTCCGGAACTGGTAGGTCGTCCGCGTGTGCAGCGCATTTGGAAATCCATAGAGCGAAGAATTTTTCCCCGACTTTCCCACGTCATTACCGTCAACGAATCCATTGCTGAATTGTACCGAAAGGAATACGGACTGCGCGTTGCGGTGGTGAGAAACCTTCCGATGGCTGACCTATTCGAGGAAGATTCAGCCCATCAGCAATCCACGCGATTGGAATTCGGTATTCCGGACAGTCCATTCGTGTTTCTTTTACAAGGTGCAGGAATCAACGTACAGCGTGGAGCAGAGGAGGCGGTTGAAGCGATGAGATGGGTGGAAAACGCCGTCTTGCTCATTGTCGGAAGCGGTGATGTGATCACTGAACTTCGTCAACGTGCCCGATCGCCCGGATTGGAAGGCAAGGTGCTATTCCTTCCCAAACTCCCTATGCAAGACTTGAAGCGGGTCACCCGCTTGGCTGATGCAGGTTTGACATTGGACAAAGACACCAACCTCAATTACCGCTTCTCCTTGCCCAACAAATTATTTGATTATATCCAGGCGGGATTACCG
>JBJTRB010000252.1:0-12155 GCA_046075925.1 Bacteroidota bacterium
TATATCCCTGCAGGCACTACGGTAACAGCGGTGGCTGCTGCGACTCCATGGATTGTCACCCTTTCGAACAATACAACTGCACTGATTCCTGCGACCAACGGTATTTCGTTCAGCTACTATCCTCCCAGCACAACCGTTACAGGTGTCACTGCCACAGGTCTTACTCTGAGTAACAACGCAGGGGGTACTTTTAGTGCCAGCGGAGCCATTTTCCGCCTGATCTCCACCCGATACGATTCTACCAGTGCGAACAATGCTGTCGGAAGTGGAACTGCATCTCCTCGTCCCGGAGCACCCGGTATCAACTACTACTTCGATTTTACTCCTTCTACTCCGTGGAACGATGCCTGTACCGGAACCACCCTTTCCTGCACCGGTGCTACACCGACGCTCACCTTCGGTGCATCGCCCATCACATGGGCCACGACGCATGCCACAGCTTCCTCCTCCGGAAGCATATCCTGCAGCCCAAGCGGCACCGATAATGCGGATGTCTGGTTCCGTGTGACCAAACCTACCGGCGTTTCCTCCTTCAAGGTCATCACAGCCACCAACTCTTGCAGCCCGGTCACCGGCACTTCGGTCGAGGTGTTTTCAGGTTCATGCGGAGCTCTTACTTCCGTCGGTTGCAACACGAACGCCTCAGGAAATTTCGGAGTGGTGAACGTAACAGGCGCTGATCCCTGCGTAACAGCTACGTACTACATCCGAGTAACCGGCGATGCCAATCAGAGTGGCAAATTCCAGATATCCGTGGTGAACGATGCTTCAGCAGGATCCACCTGCGCTACGGCTAACGTCATCTCTTCCCTGCCGTTCTCTGCCAACTGTCTCACCACGTCGGGCATGATCAACGACTACAGCACCAACGGTTGCAATGCCGGATATGCTGGCGAAGATCTGGTTTATACGTACACCCCCACCAACAACGAGTGCGTTACACTGACCACTTCCGGAGGCACTGGTACGAACGGTGGCATATTCGTGTTCAGCGGTTGTCCTTCGACTGGCAACTGCGTCGGCTATGGAACAAGCGCATCTGCAAACGTCACTGCAACGGTCAGCCTTACCGCAGGCACGACCTATTATTTTGTCATCGATGCACAAGCCGGCACGCTCTCCAATCTGACCTTTACCGTTTCCTCCACTGGAGCCGGTGGTCCGGCTAACGACGAACCTGGAGCTGCCCAGCTATTGAATCTCTCTCTGGGTAGTTGTACCTACACGCAGGGCTCCACCCTGTGCGCTTCCGCCAGTATCGGTTGTGGCGCCAGTCTGGCTACTTCCAGCTGCGGATCCTACAATGCCAACCCGGACGTTTGGTACCGTGTAAACGTACCTCCGACTGGCGTATTGACGATCACTACCCAAACAGGCACTACAGGTCCTACCATTTTCGACCCTGTCATGGCGGTGTACACTGGCACCTGCGGCTCCTTCACTGAAGTGGCGTGTAACGACAACACCACTGGATTATTCCCGGCAATCACCGCGACTGGTCTGACGCCCAGCTCCACTGTCTACATCCGTGTCTGGTCAAAAACAGGTACTGCTTCTGGCAACTTCGGCATTTGCGTGCAGACATGTAATGCTCCTACCGGCGACAACTGTGCTGCGGCCATTTCGCTGGGAACACCGACTTCTTCTCAATGTGTCTTTGGTTCCACTTACAGCACCTTCTGTGCTAACCCTACTGCCTCTGCCCCGGCACCCAGCTGCGGTACACCAGCAGGAAACGACATCTGGTTCACTATCACCGTTCCAGCTTCCGGCAATCTGGCACTGACGGCCGCACCGGGTGCAACTTCACCGGCATCCAACCTTGCCATGGCGTTGTACTCCGGAACCTGCGCTGCACTCACACCTGTAGCTGGTGGATGTTCTCAAAGCGGTTCTGGTTATCAGGCTAACTATCCTGCCATCTCCCTCACAGGACTTACGGGTGGCACGACTTACTACGTACGTGTGTGGGATGAATCCGGAAGCACCAGCGGATCTTTCAACCTCTGTGCGACAACCTATTGCATTGTCAATGACGAACCTTGCTCTGCCACTCCGCTCACAACGAGTGTTGGTACGCCCACCTTCGGCTCTTACACCAACACGTGTGCAACCACTTCTTGCGGCATTCCAAATGCCACGTGTGCAACCGGACAATCCACCTCGTTGGGATCTGCGAACATCCTGAGCGGTGGTGCAGGCTATACACCTAGCACCACCTTTACAGGTGTCACCGCAACTTTTGCAGGTGCAACTCCTACCACCGCCCCTGCCTTTACTGTGACCACCGATGCTTCTGGCGCCATCAGCTCGATTACGATCACCAACGGCGGTTTTGGATTCCCACTCACCCCTACCAACTGCTTTACAGGAACGCTCAACGTCGGTTCCGGAACTCCTGCACTGAACAACCCTACCACAGCTGCCTCCATCACGGTTGGTCGCGTAGGGGGATATAACGACGTCTGGTTCACTGTTGTTGTTCCTGCCTCGGGTAACCTGACCATCACCAGTCTGGTTGGTACACTCAACGACCCTGTCATGCAAGTATACACGGGCACCTGTGGTAACCTCACTCCATTGATCTGCGATGACGATGGCGGACCAGGTCTTGCATCAGAGGTGAACATCTGCTCTTCTTCCGGATTGATAACTCCCGGACAAACCTTGTACATCCGAATTTGGCCATACAGTCGCTTTACCACCCAAGGAACATTCCAATTGGCCGCTTTCGATCCTGCTGCAGCTTCCGCCAATCCATACCAATCGGACAATCCATGCTGCATCACTCAGAACTTCCCTGTGACGTTCGGTTCCTGCACCAACTACACGTACATGTCTTTGCGTTGTTACACTCCCACCACCAATGCTAATTTCCCTGGTATCCCCAACCCGTTCCAATGTTGGCCATTGGGTGGCGGTGGTTTCGGATCGGACGGATGGAGCCCATCCAACGACCTGTGGGTGCGTGTGATTGTTCCAGCCGGTGTAACCGGGATGAATTTCCTGACGCAGGCCGGCACAGAATACGATGACAACATGGCTGTTTACCGGGTCACCAGCCCATGCACCAACACTACTTGTACCGGACAATTATCACTCACTCAATTGGGTTGTGATGACCTAAACGGCCCCGGCCTGATGCCTTACTTATCGTTAGGCGGTTTGATCCCTGGCGAAACATTGTATGTCCGTCACTACCCATGGTTCGGTGGAACCACCAGACAGGGCGACTTCTACTTCTGTGTTGAAGCGGCGTGTACTACATCAGTACCCAATGACGATCCATGTGTAGCTCTTAGCATTCCTGTCAACTCTGGCTGTATTTACAACGGTCCTTACACGACCAGCTGTGCCAGCGTCACCCAGCAAGCCGGATTAGTCAATCCCACCTGCGGTGGATTCACTCTTGCAGGAACTGGAATGACACGCGATGTCTGGTTTACGCTGACTGTACCCTCTTCCGGACAAGTCACTATAGATGTTCGTAGTATCAATATTGCAGATGCTGCCATGGCAGTATATTCTTCTGTAGGCTGCGCCCCCGGTACTGCTTTCACGCAGGTAGGGTGCGATGATAACTCGAGTGTGAACCCGGCGATGCCTTATTTATCTCTCACCGGCTTAACAGCGGGAACGACACTCTACATCCGGGTGTGGGGACGGAACGGCGGTTCCGGTCAGTTTGAAATCTGCGCTACCGATCCGTGCCCACTGGGTCCACCTTTGAACGATGACCCTTGTAATGCGATACAGGTCACACCTGGAGTCACTTATACCGGTTACAACTCTTGTGCAACAGCAGCAAACGATCCGGCCACTTACCCAGCTTGCTTCACCTTAGGCACCGCCAACACGGTGTGGTACAAATTCACAGCTCCTTCAGCCAATGTAAACATCACCACTACTCTTGGCTCTTTGACCAACACACAGATCGCCCTTTATTCAGGAACCTTCTGCTTCTCCTTGATTCAGGTTGGAACTTGGTGCAACGACAATTACAGTCAGTGTGGAGTACCGACAAATGCCTCACAGATCATTGCTACTGGTCTTACGCCCGGCGGAACCTATTACATCATGCTGGACGGCTATCAGAACCTGACTGGAACATTTGGCATTACGGTGTATGATGCGAACGCTGCGCTACCAGCTACTCCGCAGCAGGACTGTCCTTTGGCCACGGTCATCTGCTCTCCTACGACCATCTTTGGCAGTCCGGGTTTCGTAGGTGCTGGTAACTATTGCGACCTCGGTCCGGGAGGATCGGCTTATGGTTGCATACCGACTACCGGAGCACGTGAAAACAATTCTGCCTGGTTCGCATTCAACACGGATACCACAGGCATCCTTTTGTTCGATATCCTCCCTACAGCTTCCAATGCAAACTACGATTGGGTGCTTTGGAACATCACAGGAAGCACGTTACCCAATGGCGCTCCCAATGGTACTATTTGCCAGCAGATCACTGCTAACACCGCAACCATAGCCGCCTGTAACTATGAATCTGCAACGGCTGCAACCTCCGGCGGAACGGGAATGAGCAACAGTGGAACCTGCTTGTCTTGCGGTGCAGGACAGGGCGCCTACTCTTCCGGCTTGTTGGTCAATGCCGGCGAAACCTATCTGTTAATGATCAACAACACGTCGGGCACCACCGCAGGTTTCACCTTGGATTTCACCAATACACCAGTTGTACAATATGTTTCCGCCAATCCGTTGAATTGGTCAGGCGGATCCAACTCGACCTGGACGACTGCTGCCAACTGGGGCGGTTGCGGCTACCCTGATTGTGCAGTGGGCGCTAACATCCTTCCTGGTTTGAACCAGCCTGTCATCGGTGGCACAGAAACAGTCAAGGATGTCATCATCAATCCAGGAGCTTCCTTGACTCTTTTAGCAGGAGCAACACTGAATGTCTGCGGCAATTTCATCAACAACGGTACATTCACTGCAAGCCCCACCTCCACCGTACGCTTCATCGGCACAGGAGCACAGACCATTTCAGGTAACCTCACCGCTACTAGCAGATTCGGCAATCTGGTGGTCGATAAGTTGAGCGGACAAGTCAACATGAACACGACCGTTGAGGTTGGAGGTGACTTCACTACTGCCAATAACACTAGTATTTTCAATGTGAACAACCGCATCCTTCGACTGTTCGGCGACTTTACCAATGCCAACGGTAACTCGACCCTGATCGGATTGGGTGCAGGTGCAGGAGGTTCGACGATTGAATTCACAGGCAGTTCTCCTCAATCCTACACCAATAGCGGAAGCAACCTGATCCTGAATAACGTAACCATCAACCAGCAGCCTCTGCCAGGCTCATCGGTAACACTTACATCCAATGGAACCAGCAATCTCATCACCAGTCCTTCCGGAATTCTCACACTGACCCAGGGAAAATTCATAACCGGAGCTACCAATGAGGTCGTTGTGCAGAACACTGCAGCAGGTGGAGCTACGACCGGCAACACCAATAGCTATGTGGATGGCTGGCTACGAAGATACCTTGCTGCAAGTGCCTTCACCTATGAATTTGCGGTAGGTGAAGCCTTAACAGGCTATCAGCGTGCTACCTTGGAATTCACCACGGCTCCTTCGGCTCCTTATCAGTTGGCCATGCGCTTCCTGCGTTGGGGCGGATCCAATCTCCCCTTGACCACAGGTGTTTATCCTCCGCTGGAATGCTCCAATTACGACTGGAGTCAGAAGCAGGCGCTTAACCATGGTTACTGGACAACCAATGCGAGCACTGCTTCGCCTACTGGAACGTATAACCTGACGCTCTATAATCGTTCCCAGACGAATTACACGTCCAGCTCATCTACGAGCTTTCCTGTAAGTACTGGTCAAGCAGTTTTGGGAACCACCCTCAACTTCGCCTCCACAACGGGACTTACGATCGGCATGAACGTACTGGGCTTGGGTATTCCTCCTGGTGCTACTATCACTACTGTTACGGCTACAACTATTACTCTGAGTGTCAGTACGAATAGCCTTGTAGCAAGTGGTCAGTACATCGACTTCTTCACTTCTGGCGCTGCTGGTCGTTTCGATGCGCTTACCGTCATGAAAGACACGACTGCCTATCCCGGTACAGGCGGATGGAAGATGGAAGCAATTTGCCCGTGCAACAATACCTACCCTCCTCCACCAAAACCTGCGTCCAAGCGCTACCAGTACAACGCCTCCACTTCCGGATTCAGCAACTTCGCTTCCGTTCAATTCGGCACTGCACTACCAGTAGAACTGATGGCATTCGATGCTAAGCAGACGGCTGAGGGCAACTTGTGTCAGTGGACAACCGCCTCAGAAACGAACAACGACTACTTCGTGGTAGAGCGCAGCTATGACGGTGAATCGTTCGAAGACATCGGCTCCGTACGCGGTTATGGTCCAGGAACCACCTCTGAAATCCACGAGTACCAGTTCCTTGACAAAGACCCATGTTCCGGAGTAGTCTACTATCGCCTTCGTCAAGTGGACATCGACTTGAACTTCACGAATACTGAGGTGATAGCCTTGAACTGCATGAAGTCGAAGGATGAATTAACCCTCTTCCCCAATCCTGCATTTGACAAGATCACCTACACCTTCTATGAAACCACTGACGGCGTTGTAGATGTTCAGTTGGTCGATCTGATGGGCAAATCGGTGAAATGGGAGCGCTTCTCTGTAAACAGAGGATACAATAGCCTCCGTTCCTCCATCGAAGATCTCGCTTCGGGCATTTACTACCTGAAGATCCAGCGTCTCGACATGAGCAGCGAAGCCAAGATGATCCGATTCACCAAGAAATAATAAAAACGAACTTTTTACCAGAAAGAGCCGCTTTTAAGCGGCTCTTTTTTTTATTCAGCAACACATAAGAATGGCCTAATCGACCCTTAGAGAGGGTTTTTGCTATCTTTGGCGACCTTTAAAACTACCATGGACCGGAATTCCATCCTCGGCCTTATTCTGATAGGCCTGCTTGTCATCGGCTACTCGATTTACACCCAACCTTCCGAAGAACAGCTCAAACTCGAGCAAGCCACGCGAGACTCTTTAGCAGCTGTCTCTGCAAAGGCCAGCGTCATCGACTCCAGCTCAGTTAAATATGATCCGACGACAACAGCACAATCGGACAGTGGTTCAGCTATCGTATCCGACTCGCTAGAAGCAGTGCAGTTGAAAGAAAAATGGGGCGAGTTCCATGCGGCAGTTGAAGGACAAGAGCAGTTGATCACCCTGGAGAACAACCAATTGAAAGTGGTCGTGTCATCTCTTGGCGGAAGAATCAAATCTGCAACCCTCAAGGAATACAAGACGTGGGACGGCCAGCCTGTTGAATTATTGTCATCTGACTCGTCCAATTTCAACATTGCATTCTCTGCAGGTAACCGGGTCATCAACACCTCTGAGCTTCACTTTCAGGCAATGGGCACCACTGGAAGTAGCTCCGCTGCCATATTCCGCCTGAATGCAGGTGACGATCGCTACCTGGAATTCAACTATAAACTTCCTGCGACCGGATACTTACTGAGCTTCAACATCCGAGCACACGGCTTGGAACAAATCATCGCTCCGAACGCCACCTACCTGAATCTTGACTGGAAGGATGAACTGAAAAAACAGGAGAATAGCCTTGAATCCGAGCGGGGCGCATCGACCATCTATTACCGGTTCAGTGATGATGAGGTGGATTATATCTCCGAAACAAAGGATGAGGAGCAATCCCTGAAGACCAAGGTGAAATGGATTTCGTTCAAGCAGCATTTCTTCAACACCACGTTGATTGCCGATGAGAGCTTCGACTCGCCGGTCGTAAGCACCCGTACTGACAAAGAGCTAAGTGATGGTGTCAAGCACATGTCTGCCTCCATCTCCCTGCCCTTCCGTCATGAGAAGGACGAACGCTACGGCATGAGATTCTACCTTGGTCCGAATCATTATCAGACTCTGGAGTCCATCGACAACCTCGGACTAGAAAAACTCATTCCACTGGGATGGGGGATTTTCGGTTGGGTCAACAAATATCTGGTCATTCCGACCTTCAATTATCTGAAGAGCTTCAATCTGAATTTCGGCATCATCATCCTGCTGCTTACCATACTCGTAAGGATCCTGATACTGCCACTGACGTTCGGCTCATTCAAATCTCAGGCTAAAATGAAAGTACTCCAGCCTGAAATGTTGGAGCTGAATGAAAAATACGGTGACGACCCGATGAAGAAGCAGCAAGAGACCATGAATCTCTACAGACGTGCAGGCGTCAATCCGATGGGAGGTTGTATTCCGGGTCTTTTACAGCTCCCCATCTTGATCGCCATGTTCAGATTCTTTCCTGCATCCATTGAATTGAGACAGCAGAGCTTCCTGTGGGCGCATGACCTTTCCACGTACGATTCCATCCTCAATCTGCCTTTCAACATCCCTTTCTACGGCGACCACGTCAGTCTTTTCACGCTGTTGATGACTGTCTCTACGCTGCTCTACACGCGGATGAACATGCAGATGTCGGCCACCATGAATCCACAAATGAAATGGATGATGTATCTGATGCCGATCATGTTCCTTGGTTTCTTCAACAGCTATGCGGCAGGCCTCAGCTATTATTACCTGTTGAGCAACTTGTTCGGATTCGGTCAGCAATACCTGTTCAAAGCATTCACCAACGAAGAAGAGATCCATCGTAAGATCCAGGAAAACAAGAAAAAACCGGTTAAGAAATCGTCCTTTCAGCAGCGGCTGGAGCAGATGGCGAAAGAGCGTGGAAATACTCCGAAGAAGCGCTGAAACTTCAGCTCTAGTTGTCTTTCTTTCAAGTATTTAGGATATTTGCAGGGTAATTCAACTACACTGCATGTCCTCTGACTTCCTTCCATTACTCGGAACCGATCATATCGAATTCTGGGTCGGCAATGCCAAACAAGCATCTTATTATTATCAGCATGCATTCGGTTTCCGACTGATTGCCTATGCCGGACCGGAAACCGGAGTACGGGATCGTGCATCCTACGTACTGCAGCAGGGGAAAATCCGATTCGTATTCAGCACACCCATTCGTCCCGACAACGACATGGCCGACCATATCTACAGACATGGTGACGGGGTGCGCACACTCGCTCTATGGGTGGACGATGCTGAAAAAGCCTATTACGAGACCATGTCCCGAGGAGCAAAATCGTTCGCCGGACCTCAGGTGCATACGGATGAACATGGTGAAGTGAAAACCGCTTCCATCCACACATACGGAGATACGATTCACACGTTTGTAGAAAGGAAAAACTACAAAGGGCCTTTCATGCCCGGATACAGAGCTGCGTCCTCCTCCTTCGAAACGAAATCTGTCGGCCTTGAAGTGGTCGACCACTGTGTTGGCAATGTAGAACTGGGCGCCATGAATCAGTGGGTCAAGTTCTACGAAGATGTTCTGGGCTTCAAGATGATCATCACCTTCGACGACAAAGACATTTCCACCGAATACTCCGCCCTCATGAGCAAAGTGGTTTCCAATGGAAACGGCTTTGTCAAGTTCCCCATCAATGAACCGGCAGAAGGAAAAAAGAAATCCCAGATCGACGAATACCTTGAGTTCTACAAGGGGGCCGGCGTGCAGCACATCGCCGTGCTTACGAATGATGTCCTGGCCACTGTCACCGAACTCAAATCGCGCGGCGTGGATTTCCTGACCGTACCATCCACTTATTACGATGAGCTGCAAGCTCGTGTCGGTAAAATCGACGAGAACATCAAGGATTTGAAAAGATTGGGTATTCTGGTTGACCGGGACGACGAAGGATACCTCCTTCAGATCTTCACAAAACCGGTCGAAGACCGCCCCACCGTATTTTATGAAATCATCCAGCGCAAATGAGCCAAGTCGTTCGGCAAAGGCAACTTCAAAGCGCTCTTCGAAGCCATTGAACGCGAGCAGGCGATCAGGGGTAACCTTTGACCTTTGAACGTAATACTTATCGCCCGGATTTCTTAAAAAATGTGAAATCCGGGCTTTTTTAGCCCTTTGAGGGTAAAACTTCAACAATTGTTCATGCACGCGGGGGCCTATCGGCCTTATTTTTGTCTACCGTTTCATACAAACAATCCAGCTACATCCATGCATCGTCATCTAACATCTCTCTTCATCGCGCTCAGCTGCTTTTTCTCTTTCGCATCATCGGGTGCAACAAAAGGATATGACATCAAGGTTAGAATCGTCGGCCTCAAGGACACCGATTGCTACCTGGGCAACCATTATGGTGATAAGCAATACGTGAAGGACACTGTTCGCGTCGATGGCGAAGGTTGGATGAATTTCAAAGGCGACGAATCTCTGGAAGGTGGCATCTACCTGGTCATTCTTCCCAACAAGACCTATTTCGAGTTGCTGATCGACAGCGAGCAGAAGTTCACGGTGGAAACCGACACGATGGATTATGTCGGTAACCTGAAGGTGACCGGTTCGCTTGAGAACAAACTATTCAACGACCATCAGAAATTCCTCATTGCTAAAGGTCAAGAGAGCCAAGCCTACAAAGACCAGTTGGAACTATTCAAAAACAATAAAGACTCAGCTGCAGCCATTCGCAAGCGTATGCAAGACCTTGACAAACAGGTAAAGGACTATCGTATCCAGCTGATGAAAGACCATCCGAAAACCTTCATGGCCAAGATCATCCTCACCATGCAAGAGCCGGAAGTGCCAGAGGCTCCGAAAGATGAAAAGGGCAACGTGATCGATTCGACCTTTCAATTCAATTATTACAAATCGCATTTCCTGGACAATGTCGACTTCGGCGACGATCGCTTGCTTCGCACTCCCCTATTGTCCAACAAGGTCAAGACGTATACTCAGCAACTCACTGTACCCCTGCCCGATTCGATCATCCCTGCTTTGGACACCATCATCATCCGATCCCGTGCGAACAAGGAAGTCTTCAAATATGAAGTGGCTACGCTGACCAACTACTACGAAACCTCCAACATCATGGGATACGACAAGGTTTTCGTCCACTTGGCGGAAACCTATTACTTGTCAGACGAAGCCTATTGGGCCGACAGCACCTTGAAAGCGAAAATCCAGGAGCGCGTCAACAAGATCAAGCCCAACATCCTTGGCACTCCAGCTCACGACCTGGTAATGCCTGACACCACCTACCGTGCCTTCAAACGCTTGTACGACGTCAAGGCCAAATACACCGTACTTGCGTTCTGGGATCCTACATGCAGCCACTGCAAAGTGGAAATTCCGGAACTCCACCACTACTACGACAGTGTGAAAACCAAAGGCCTCAGCATCGAGGTGTATTCCGTCGGAATAGAATCCGATCCTGAACTTTGGAAGAAGTTCATCCGCGACCACAATCTCGACTGGATAAACGTCTCCGACTTGTACAATAACACCCGGTTCAGGGATTTTTATGATATCTACTCTACGCCGGTCATCTATCTCCTGGACGAACAAAAACGGATCATCGCCAAGCGATTGGATCCTGCCAAGTTGAAGGATTTCATCGACAGGGAATACAAAGAGTCACAGCCGAAGAAATGAAACGAATGAGAATTTTCTTCCATGCCGCCTCACTACGAGGCGGCATTATTTTTTCTCATCGGGATCAATCACTTTCCATTTCTTCTCACTGACCTCTCCGGAAGCATTCAACCTCAGAACATATTCGCCCGGAGGTAGGAAAGTCAAACCGCTATCCGTCGCACGGATCTTCGAGGATGCTTCACGTGAAGTTTTCCTGTAAGCAGCCACGGACTGTGAAGACATCGCGAGTGGAAGCAGGGTATAATTCAGTCCTGCATCCGCAGTATCGGATCCGGAAGCCATGACCACGCCTTTCGGACCGATGATCGACCATTGAATTGCTCCAAGCGATTTGCTGAAATAACAGACATCGACGGATGGTGTATCGACCTTTTCAAACGCGCCAGGCTTCGCACCCCATCTTTTTCCAAAGGTGATGTCTGGTGCTGAAATCCATTGTACCGGCATTTTGACAACACTATCCTTCAACTGGCGGACTTCTTTCAACGAAGCGACATACAGACTTCTGCCGTGCGTACCGATCACGATTTCCGCATCGCGAGGGTGGATGGCTAAATCGTGAATTGCGACACGAGGAAGAGAGCCGTTCATGGCCATCCAATTCTTGCCACGATCC
>JBJTRB010000253.1:0-6541 GCA_046075925.1 Bacteroidota bacterium
TCGGGTTTTCGCCGTATCCACTTCACCTATGTAACCGAACAAGTGGGCAGCGATCGGCTCCGGATACTTCCTCAAAGTCCTTGGCTGAACATAGAAACCGGGGAACTTATATAGCTTCTCCTGGAAAGTCGCATACGTCTCGACACTCAGCTGCTTTTCAAAGAGGGAAGGCTTCACCGGCGAATAGGCCTTGGCCTTTCTGTATTTTTCAGAATAATCCTCTGCAGAGATGCCTATCAGCGAGCAAAGTTCCAGCGAATCGACCCCTTTCGCCTGCTTGGGGATGATCATGAGGTCATACACGGGCTCATTGTAAACAAGCAAGGCACCATGACGATCGTAAATCAGTCCACGCGCAGGATAATCGATGACATTACGCAACACATTGCTTCGGGCCGACACCATGTAGGACGTGTCTATCACCTGCAGGTAAAACAACCGGAGCACATAGATGAGCCCGACAGTCAGGAAAATGAAAATGACGACGGTATGCCTACCCGATGATACGTTCATTGCGCTTGGAGGAACGACCGAACAGATACTGTAACAGGAGCATCATCAATCCGCTGATGATGACATTGAGTAACGACTTGAACAAGGTGATGAAGAATTCATCGAAACGAAACACTTCCAGATAGAACAGTACCAGATGATGGATAGCGGTCAGAATGGCCAGATACGTGACAAACCACTTCAGACCCAGCGTCTGTGGTGCAATACGCATATCCGCATCGTATCCGTCGCGAGGCGATAAAAGTCGAAGGATGCCCGGCCTGCAAAACGCCAAGGCGACAGTGGCCGCTGCATGCAAGCCTCCCGTATCGCCGAACATGTCGATCGTGAGACCACAGACGAAGCCCGACAAAAGCAACAACCACTTCGGAGTCTCCACCGGAAGCAGCAGGATGAAGAGCAGGTAGACGTACGGATTGACATACCCGCTCCACTGGATATGGTTGAATATGACCACTTGCAACAGGACAAGCAGTACGAAACGGATCAGATTCTGGATGACATTAACGATCATGGTCCTGTCCCTCCTCTAACTTTTTCTGCTCCTCTTTCATCAGATTATCCACCAGGTAGACGTAGGTGAGATTGCCGAACGGGGTGGAAAGTCGGACATCCACGTCCTGAAAATTCACCCCAGTGTTGGCCTCGACTCTGCTGATCCGACCAATCGGTACGCCTTCCGGAAAGATGGCTGAGAAGGAGGATGTCACTATCGTATCGCCTTTTGCAAGTTGTACGTGTTTGGCGATGTCTTTCAATGCTCCGGTGCGTGGATCATACCCATCCCACACCATGGAACCGATGAAACCATTCTTCTTGATTCGTGCACTCACTCTGCTGTCCTTGTGTAAAAAAGAAATGACCGAACAGTAGTGCTCGGAAACATCCTTCACGATACCGACAATACCATCGGCGCAAATCACTCCCATCTCGGGTTTCACGCCCTGAAGGCTGCCTCTATCCAACGTCAGGTAATTGCTGCGACGATTGATGGAGTTGTTCACCACTTTGGCCACCATGAAACGATATTGCTGATGATGCAGGGTGTCGACCACTTGTTGCTGCAATACGCTATCGATGTAGTAGGTGCCCGGAAGTATGCTGCGAAGTGCAGCGTTCTGACGTGCCAAGGCCTCGTTGGTGGCTTTGAGATTGATGTACTCCGTAACGGCGCTGACCAGCGAATTGACTTTGACGGCGACCCTGTTGGTGGAATTGACCAGGCTGGCCCGGTGATAGTTGCTATTCACTGCCACCATGTAAACGCACAGTGCTTCCAACAGCAGAAAAAACAGAAAAAAATTGTACCGCCAGAGGAATAACAGGAGGTTGCGCATCGTAGGTTCCGTATCCGGAATGCCACTTACAGGGCTTCCGGAGAGCTACTAAATATCAGAATACCCTGCGAGCGCAGGTGTTTACGGCTGACGAGTTGCTAACCCGCTCGTGTTGATGCCGGATCAGGGTATCAGGAACTTGAAGCGGTCGATGTTCTTCAAAGCGATACCGGTTCCCCGTACAACCGCCCTGAGTGGATCTTCAGCGACGTGCACAGGAAGTTTGGTCTTCTTTGAAATGCGCAGATCAAGCCCCCTGAGCAATGCACCACCTCCGGTAAGATAGATTCCCGTACGGTAGATGTCGGCGGAAAGTTCAGGAGGGGTCATTTCGAGCGCCTTCAGGATGGCTTCCTCGATTTTGGAAATGGACTTGTCCAGAGCATGTGCGATTTCTGAATAGCTGACAGTGATTTCTTTTGGAATACCTGTCATGAGGTCGCGTCCATGCACCGCGAAATCCGGTGGAGGATTGTCCAGGAACTGCAAAGCGGAGCCAGCCTGTATCTTGATCTGTTCGGCAGAACGTTCTCCGATCATGATATTGTGCTGACGGCGCATGTAGTCCCAGATGTCGTTGGTGAAAACGTCTCCTGCTACACGGATCGATTGGTCACACACGATACCTCCCAAGGCGATGACGGCGATCTCACTGGTACCGCCACCGATATCGATGATCATGTTACCCATGGGCTCCTCCACATCGATGCCAATACCGATAGCAGCAGCCATCGGTTCATGAATAAGATAGACCTCCTTGGCACCGGCATGTTCGGCAGAGTCACGGACTGCCCGCTTCTCCACTTCGGTAATCCCTGAAGGTATGCAGATGACCATCTTCAAGGACGGCTGGAACAGACGTGGCCCGGGATTGATCATGCGGATCATTCCGCGAATCATGTGTTCCGCTGCATCAAAGTCGGCGATCACGCCGTCTTTCAGCGGTCGGATGGTCTTGATGTTTTCATGGGTCTTGCCATGCATCATCATGGCTTGTTTGCCCACAGCAAGCACTTTTCCTGTGGTACGGTCCATCGCTACGATGGAGGGTTCATCAACCACCACCTTGTCATTGTGAATGATCAGGGTGTTGGCTGTTCCCAGGTCGATCGCAATCTCCTGGGTAAGAAAATCGAAGAGTCCCATTTGGTGGTTGTTCGGTTGGTAAAAGACAGACGGATTACGGTCCGCCGATGCCTTTCGGTCGACCGTATACGACTCGTTTCGGAATAGGTTCGCCCGGCTAAGTAATCAGTGCTTGAAATGCCGATAACCCGTAGTAACCATGGAAACTCCAAGTCGGTCGGCCGCATCGATGGAGTCCTGATCCTTTATCGATCCACCGGGTTGTACCACCGCACTGATGCCGGCGGCGTGAGCGATTTCGACACAGTCCGGGAAAGGGAAAAAAGCATCAGATGCCATCACGGCCCCCTTCAAATCGAACCCGAAATGCTTTGCCTTGGCGATGGCTTGCTGCAGAGCGTCTACCCGTGAGGTCTGACCCGTACCACTGGCAAGCAACTGCTGGTCCTTGGCCAGTACGATGGCGTTGGACTTGGTATGCTTCACTAATCGGACAGCAAAGGTGAGATCCATGAATTCAGACGCAGTTGGTGACTTCCTGGTCACCACCTTCATGTCCTCAGGACGCTCACTGTGACTATCCCTGTCCTGCACCACAATGCCGTTCAATAGCGTTCGAACTTGTATTGAAGGAGGCTCTATATTATTGTTAATCAGTATTATACGATTCTTTTTAGACTTCAACACCTCCAATGCCTCGGCATCATACCCCGGAGCAATGCATACCTCGAAAAACAGATCGTTCATCAACAGGGCTGTCGTCTTGTCAATTGTCCGGTTGGTAACCAAAATACCCCCAAACGCTGAAACGGGGTCGCCAGCCAAAGCGGCTTTCCACGCCTCGGTCAAGTTGGAACGCACTGCCAGTCCGCAGGCGTTGTTATGTTTGATCACCGCAAAAGAGGTATCACTGAATTCCGAAATCAACTGTACTGCGGCATCGATGTCGAGCAGGTTGTTGTAGGAGATTTCCTTTCCATGAAGCTGGGTCAGCGCCTTGGACAGGTCGCCATAGAATGCACCTTTCTGGTGTGGGTTTTCTCCATAACGAAGTTGCGTCCGCGATTGATAATCGGCCTTGTAGGCGGGCACGGATTCATCCTTATTGAAATAGCGGAAGATGGCAGCATCGTACGCAGAGGAGACATTGAACGCATGAACAGCCATCAACCTGCGGTCCGCTGAGTCGGTGACTGCTCCCTTTTGATCCAGAAGTGCAGATAGCCAGTCATAATGTTCACGTGAGGGAATGATCAACACATCCTTGTGATTCTTGGCAGCGGCCCGGATAAGTGAAATGCCGCCGATATCTATCTTCTCGATGATAGCCGCTTCATCGGCACCCGACGCGACTGTTTCCTCGAATGGATAAAGGTCAACGATCACGAGGTCGATTGGAGGAATCGAATACGCTTCCAACTCAACCAGATCTTCGTTATTATCTCTTCTTCCAAGTATGCCTCCGAAGACTTTCGGATGGAGTGTTTTGACCCTTCCACCTAGAATCGATGGATAATCGGTAAGCGATTCGACCGCAACCACTGGCATGCCGCATTTCTCTATGAAATCCTGCGTTCCACCGGTTGCAAGCAAGGTGACGCCATGAGCGTGCAGCCTGCGCAGCAACGGCTCCAGCCGGTCCTTGTGATAAACGGATACAAGTGCGGATCGAATAGGACGAGTTGATTTCATAGCTTACGAAGGTCGTAAAAAGGCCTGCAGCCGCTCTCCACCTGTTATTAACTCAGGCATTCCGTTGAAAAATACCTTTGAGAACCACGTGGGGATTTCTGTTGGTTCGCATCGTACCTTTACCCCATGCCGGTTTCTCACACCCGATTGGTCCTCCGATTGATTTACGAAAGCGCACTTTTCGCACTGAACGCGCTTCGGGTGAACAAATTAAGGACCATGCTCTCCCTGTTGGGCATCACCATCGGCATTTTCGCCATCATTTCCGTATTCACGGTCACCGATGCTCTGGAAAGGAAAATCAGAAGGGATGTGGAGACATTGGGAAACAATGTCATTTATGTGGGAAAATGGCCTTGGATCAACGAAGAAGGGGAAGACTATGCCTGGTGGAAATTCCTCAACAGACCGCTCCCTGGCTATCGGGAAATGATGGAGGTATCGCGCCGATCAAACACGTCGGACGCTGTCGCTTATGTGGCAAACATCAACAACCAAGTCGTGAAGTGTTTGAACAACAGCGTCGAGAATGTCACGGTGACGTGTGTTTCGCACGATTACTACAAGATAAAATCACTCGAATTGTCGGATGGCCGTTACTTCACGGAACCCGAATCGAATAGCGGCAGAGCCATCACCCTGCTGGGAGCCGATGTGGCTGGTGCGCTTTTTCCAAAAGGAAATGCCGTAGGACAATCGGTGACGATTCGCGGCTTGAAACTGTATGTGATCGGCGTCGTGAAAAAAGAAGGAAGCAGCCTGATGCAGAACTCGTCCGACAATACCGTGATTCTTCCCGTCAATTATGCTCGCAACATCGTTAATCTGCGTTCCGACCAGATCGATCCTTTCATCATGGTAAAGGCAGCCGAGAATGTACCCACGCCAGAACTGAAAGCGGATTTAAGGGGCGTGATGCGCTCGATCCGCAGTTTGCATCCGCAGCAGGAAGACGACTTCGCACTGAATGAAACCAGTCTGCTGAGCGGCAGTCTGAAAAGCCTTTTCGCCACACTCAACCTTGCCGCCTGGATCATCGGCGGTTTCTCCATCCTCGTTGGAGGATTCGGAATAGCGAATATCATGTTCGTTTCTGTCAAAGAAAGAACGCCGGTCATCGGCATCCAGAAATCTCTCGGTGCAAGGGATTACTTCATCCTGCTGCAATTCCTGGTCGAAGCAGTGGTCCTCTGCCTCATCGGAGGCGCCTTCGGACTTTTCTTCGTTTACATCTTATCCTCGATTGCCACCTCCGTACTGGACTTCGATCTCTCCCTCACCTTCGGAAATATCTTGACAGGCATTATCATCTCAGGTTGTATCGGTGTCCTCAGCGGCTTCGTTCCGGCGTTGAATGCATCACGGATGAATCCGGTCGATGCCATCCGTTCCGTTTGAACACACTTCCTGCTCCGGCTCTTTTAGTATGTTTGTCCTGTAATGTACCGACTGAGAAATCATTCCTTCGCTTATTGGTTACGGATAACACTTGCGCTATCAGCCCTCGCATTGTTCACTGAATGCGGCTCTGATAAGGCTGGCGATGAAATCGGCTCTTCCGATATCACCAGGTATCCGCAAGATTACACGGTCAAATCAACCGATGTCTACGTCGCCCCGGGCCTGAACGGTCCGCAGGATATTTCCTCCTTCTCACCTCCTACCCCCCTTTCGTGGACGGCTTACCGTCAAGGTGAACGTTCACGTATGGCGATACTACTCACTGATACCAACTCGGCGTGGCTTGGACTTGTGCATGCACTGAAAACCATCGGCGTGCCGTTCCTTATCACTGACGATTACCGTCAGGCGATCCAGCACAAGGTAGTCCTTGCTTATCCGGTTATCTCCGGTGCAGCATTGAGTCCTGAAGCATTGAGCGCATTAGCGGCCTTTCCACGTGAGGGAGGAAC
>JBJTRB010000254.1:0-3959 GCA_046075925.1 Bacteroidota bacterium
CACATCGACGGCCGGTACCTACACGGTGACGGTGACCCAGAGCAACGGTTGTACTTCCACAGCCAGCGTGACGGTCACGGCGGATCAGTCGACCCCGACGGTGTCTGCCTCATCCTCCAACGTCATCACGTGTAATCAACCTAGCACGACGGTATCCGCTACGGCCGCTGCATCGAGCGGCAACACGATCAGCACGTATCTGTGGTCGCCCGGCGGACAAACCACGGCCAGCTTCACCACATCGACGGCCGGTACCTACACGGTGACGGTAACGCAGAGCAACGGATGTACATCAAGTGCTTCCACTACGGTCATCTCGAACGTTTGTACGCCTACGGTTTCAGCTTCCAACAACGGACCGATCACCTGTACGACCACTTCGGTAACGCTTTCTGCAAGTGCAACGGCTTGCACCGGCACTTCAATTGTGTCTTACCTGTGGAGTAATGGAGCGACAACAGCCACCACGACGACCTCCACGGCCGGCACCTACACGGTGACGGTAACGCAGAGCAACGGATGTACATCTACAGCCTCAACCATTTTGTCGGTGGACACCTGCCGTCCGACAGTTACAGCTTCTAATAACGGTCCAATTACCTGCACGTTCCCGTCTCGCACCGTTTCTGCAGTCGGTACGCCATGCACGGGTAGAACGCTGACGTACTTGTGGAGCTCAGGTCAAACGACAACAAGTTTCTCCACCACTGTGAGCGGCACTTACACTGTAACCGTGACGCAATCAGTGAACGGTTGTACGGCTTCAGCTTCAACAACTCTGACCAGGAACGATAGTCCTCCGGTTGTTAGTTGTAGCGCTTCTAATGCCATTACTTGTGGAAATCCCACAGCTATACTTTCAGTGACAGCTACTCCGACAGCTGGAAATACAATAACCGGATATTTATGGAGTCCGGGGGGCGCTACCACCTCCAGCATCGTCGTTTCCAACTCGACCGTCTACACGGTGATAGTTACACAATCGAATGGATGTACGGCTACCACCAGCTGTTCAGCGTTGACAATCGTTTCGCCTACCGTTTTGACTGTTACGGCAACATCCACTCCTGCATCCGGGTTAACCACTGCAAATGGAAGTGTAACAGCTACTGCATCCGGCGGCACTCCGCCATATTCTTATTTATGGAGTAATGGTGCGACTACCGCAACAGTATTCAATTTGCTTCCAGGAACGTATACGGTGACGGTGACGGATCAGTTGGGTTGCACAGCCACTGCAACAACTACAGTCGGAGTATCAGCTTGTTCCGGATTTGTAAGCTACACGCAAGCCCAATGGGGCGCTTCCAATTCTTCCTTGCCTCCTTATCAGCTATTAAACAGTCGTTTCAATACTTATTTTACTAAGCCTCGTTATCTGACCATCGGTTGCACCAACAAACTAACCTTTACAAAGTCGTTGGAAGTTGACCGATTCCTACCATCGACTGGTCCGATTGCGCCACTTCCTGCCGGTACACTGACCAATCCTGGCACTTCTTATTCCAATGCTCTGGCAGGAGAAGCGGTTGCGCTGACATTGAATGTCGTATTCGATTCGGCGAATGTCACGTTCGCTCCGGCTACCACCTTGTTCAAGGATCTGATCGTTGCCTCCGGACCGTTCGCCGGACTTACGGTTCGACAAGTCCTCAACATCGCCAACAACTACCTTGGCGGATGTGGCTCCACGTATACCGCCACAGTTATCTACAATGCTTTGGTTGCCATTAACCGGAATTTTGAAAGTGGAACAGTTGATAGAGGTTATCTGATTTGTCCAGTTCCATCTGTACGCATGGCTCCTGCAAATGGCAATCCGCATCAAGTGGTGCTATACCCTAATCCGACTACTGGCGATTTCAGTATCGATTTCAGTGCTGAATCGGTCGGACGGGTCACTATGCAGGTAATCGACATTTCTGGACGTATATGCAGTCAACTGGAAATCCCTGTAACCGAAACGGGTATTCAAACGGTTTCATACTCTTTGAAAGAGCAGAGGTTTATCCAAGGAATTTATTTCATTCGATTGATAACGAATGATTATACGAAGGATATCAGAGTGGTGCTTACTAATTGATACCGTTCAGCCTGATCAGACAAAAGCCCCGATGATACCGGGGCTTTTGCTTTTACACATCCTGCCTGCCGATTTTCCTTTAACTATATTTGCATACAATGGAATCAAAACCCCGTCTTTTACATTCCCCCTTCAATCTGTTGGTCATCGTTGCAGCTTTAGGCTACTTCGTGGATATCTATGATCTGATTCTTTTCAATGTCGTAAAGAAGGATAGTCTGTTGGCATTAGGGTTAGCTGGTGATAATCTCGAGTCGAACGAGATTTTCCTTTTCAATTGCCAGATGGCCGGTATGATGGTAGGTGGTATTCTTTGGGGGATTTTAGGTGATAGACGCGGTAGATTATCCGTTTTGTTCGGATCCATCCTGATGTATTCCCTCGCTAATATGTTCAATGCGTTTGTAACCGATCTCAATCTGTATGCATTGGTACGCTTCGTTGCCGGTCTTGGTTTAGCCGGTGAACTCGGTGCTGGAATCACCTTGGTAGTCGAGTCAATGACAAAGGAGAATAGGGGATATGGGACCATGTTGATTGTCACTTTTGGTGCATTAGGTGCAGTATTCGCTTCACTTGTCGGGGCTCAAGGGGCAGTGATTGCTGAGTGGTCCAACTCGTCCTTCGGTACCTCTTTTGTCGGTTGGCAAATGGCCTATCTTGTAGGAGGGATATTGGGTATACTACTGCTGTTACTTAGGGCCGGCACATTGGAATCACGCATGTATCTGCAGGCCCGGCAATCCGGTGCCGATCATGGCAACCTTTTCAAGTTGTTGTCTCAGAAGCACCTGTTGTCGAAATATGTTTACTGCATTCTGATCGGTATCCCGGTCTGGTATATCATCGGCGTGCTGGTCGCACTTTGTATTCCTATTTCCGAGGAATTAGGCATCAGTGGTATTTTCATGCCCAAGGTGATTCTGTTTTCCTACATGGGATTATCGGTAGGAGATTTGTTGTCAGGAATGATGAGTCAGGTGCTGAAGTCAAGGAAGAAGGTCATCGTCCTCTTCCTGATATTGTCACTTGTCTTCTCAGTCTTATATCTGTTCCCCGTTTCTACAGATCTAGATTGGTTCTATATGTTGTGTTTTGTATTGGGTGCCGTTACGGGTTATTGGGCGCTCTTCGTCACGCTTTCTTCCGAGTCATTCGGTACCAACATCAGATCGACGGTGACCAACACGGTTCCGAATTTCGTTCGCGGTTCGGTTGTTCCGATCACACTCCTGTATAAATTCCTTTCCGGACGTTTTGTCGGTGAAGTCGCACAACCTCGTGTCTGGGCTGCATTGGTTGTCGGCGTTTTGGTTTTCAGTCTGGCCCTATGGGCCATCAGCCGATTGAAGGATTCATTTTCGGAGGATCTGGATTATTCGGAAACTTTATGATCGCTACTCATTCCATGGCTTTTTAATAACATTTCGGCTACGACACTTCCTTGAAAAAGACTCGACTTAAATAAAACCGATCTTGTTGAACGAGAACCAACTGAAAAAGCGGACCCTGGTGATGGGGGCTTCTGATAATCCGGATCGTTATTCCAACATGGCGATCCGATCCCTGAAGGCTCATGGAGAATCAGTCGCTGCACTTGGAAGAAAGCCGGGTAGGGTGGAAGGTGTGGAGATTTTAACAGGAACACCTGCTCTCGAAGACATTGGAACGGTGACGCTTTATCTGTCGGCTGCGAACCAGGTACAGTTTTATGATTACATAAGGTCGCTACATCCCGACCGCGTCATCTTCAATCCTGGTGCTGAAAATCCTGACTTACAACGGTTGTTACAGCGAGATGGAGTGGAAGTGCTGGAAGCTTGCACCTTGGTGATGCTCTCGACCGGGCAGTATCGTTGATTAACCGGCGATGTCC
>JBJTRB010000255.1:0-2366 GCA_046075925.1 Bacteroidota bacterium
CGGCAAATGTGGCAAGCGCATCGAAAGCACGAAGCAAGCCTGCTCCTGAGGAGAAGTCAAAGCCTGGCGTGACCATATCCAATGCTGTGGAAGTGAGGATCGACTTGACTTGTGCAGGAGACAGATCCGTTCCGTAGAACTTCTGCTTGCCGTTCCGTAACAATGCTCCGACCGCAGCAGCGTGAGGAGCGGAAGCGGAAGTACCGAAGAAGTTGGGGAACAGATCACCATCTACGTTCGGACCACCCAGGTTGACAGTGGAATTACCACCGTTAGGCGCAACCAAATCGGGCTTGTTACGCACTACGCCATTGACGATGGTGCCTCCGCGAGAAGAGAAATTCTGAACCACGGGAGGATTGACACCGAATGCAGGAGTATTGAAATAATTGGATGCACCCAGTGTGATGGCACCGTTGGCATTTCCTTGACCGACAATGGTGGAAGATCCGGACGTGTATTCGTTGAAGATGATTTCTCCACGGAAAACAATCAGCTTGAAGCGGGCCGCCTGACTGCCTACAGCTCGGACGACACTGATGTTGGCCGTAACGTTTGCAGTACCGGGCACGATGAAAGGAAGCACCTCGAGCGGATCACCTCCGAGATTATCGCGATTGAATCCGAAGTACTTGGTGCCATACTGGTTGGTCAGGTAGATATCGAAATCATTCACCGTTCCAGTAGATGTCTGTCCCAATGAATAGATGGAATCCTGCCATTGAAGCACAATGGTGTAATTACCAGGAGGCAGTGACACGCTCAACAAATTGTCGTTGGTGCCGAAATCATGCGCCTGACCTACAATACCCAGCGGAGCAGTCATAGGACGGAACTGCCCTTCATAAGACTTGGTTCCGAAGTTACCAGCTGAAGTGAAATAGGTGACTCCCAAGGAGGCAACCGAATCGACCGCCTTGGAAATGACACCATCCTGATAGAACGGCGAGGTAATGAATGTGATGTCATCCACGACGATCTCACACCCTTGCTGCGCGCATTCGATGATTCCCTGAGCAAGGTCTCCCTCGCTGACAACACCCGTGCGGAAACCCAGATCGGATCCTGGTGCTACATCGTGTACTATCTGTAGCATGGCGCGACCTTCGTCAGAGCGTGAACCGTAAGGATAGTCCTTAATGACCTGAACTGGAACGGTGCGTCCCGACGGATTGCCACTACCAGGCAAGTCTCCATTCAGTACGTCGATGTTCGCGTTATTACCAGGAAGCGTATTGTAGCTATCGGAAAGCACGCAAACCTTTACTCCACTGCCATCGACACCGAAGCCCTGACGAGCGATGTCGGACGTCTGTGCCTTATCGCCTTGTGTCAATGCGATTCCACTGTTATTCAAGGATGGATACACCGGACGAACATAATTGATCCACGGCGATGCAGGTGGCGTTGTAAGGGCGATCAGGTTGGCGATAGGATATTTGCCAGTGATGATCAAAGGATTCAGTCCGTTAGGAATAGTATCTGTCAGACCGTAACCAGCTGCCTGGTAAATGAGACTCTTCAACTGCTGGGTGTAGCCCTCGACCGAAATGATCTCAATGAATACGGAATCATTGGCAAAGGTGAATATGTCGCTGATGGTATCGGAACCGAACACGTAGTTATTGTACAGTGAGCTGAGTTCACATCCGATTTTACCATAGAATTTGCCGCCAGGGCAAGGCACATAATAGGGCAAAATACATGGACCTTCTTCGATCAGGACGGAGTCGGTTGCAGAGCAGCCGTTACCAGGATCGGTCACTGTAAGGTAATAAGTGCCGAGGGCATTGATCAATGGATTTGCTGTATTCTGACCTGAAACGATATTACCATCGCGTGTTGTCCAACTGTACTGGGCTCCTGCTGTAGTGGATGAACCATTCAGGTTGACCTCCAAAATAGAACAAGTAAGGGCATTCTGTGGACCCGCATCAGCATTAGGAAGCGTTACATTCTGGGTGACCACAGCAGCGTCAGTTGCCGTACAACCGTTTGCAGGATTAGTTACTGTCAAGGTGTAAGTTCCTGCGACATTAACCGTTGGCTGAGCAGTTGCACCTCCGGACAAAACACCAGGTCCTGACCAAGAATAAGTAGCTCCTGATGTAGTGGATGAGCCATTCAGTGCCACCGTAGGTTGCAAGCAATTGATGGATTTGTCGGGACCTGCATTGGCTTGCGGCGCTGTCCTGTTGCTCGTCACCAAAACCGTATCCGTAGAAACACAACCGGCGGAAGTAGCAGTCACCGCCAATACATAGGTACCTGCTGTAGAAACAACCGGCGTAAGTGTGGATCCTCCGGAAACAATCGTTCCGCCGTTGAGGGCAGTCCAGTTGTATACGACACCGGTCGAGGTGCTG
>JBJTRB010000256.1:0-5012 GCA_046075925.1 Bacteroidota bacterium
CATTTAGGAACAAAGATGAATTTCAACATCCAGGGTTGTTGAAAATTATTCATCGATTTCTAAAAGGATAATGCCTCTTTTATGGTTGTGAACACCTAGGCTGGTGCTTAATCATGCCGAATGGCCACCAACTGGCTGAACACCTCGTCAGGGTAAATGATGGAGATCAGATACATTCCCGAGCGCAACGACCCGGTTTGGAGTGTCAATGTGGACTCACCTTCAATGACATCCTGGTCTTGTCTCCAAACCACTCTGCCTGTAAGGTCCGTCCATTGTAGCACAACATGACTGACTTCCTCTGCCACCAGATTTAATCTGATAACATCATTCGCCGGATTAGGGTAGGCAACCAAACCTTCTACCAGCGTCCGGTTTTCAATTACCGGTTGACCCATCCTTGCGCTTCCAGTTAAGTTCGTCTTGAAGTACATCCTATTTGAATATCCACTGATATCGCTGCCACATTTGGTGCGCATTCTCCACGAATACTTCTGATCAGGTGTCAATCCAGTCAACACATAGGATGTCTGTCCAAGGTAGGGCAATGAGATGTAGATATAGCTGTTACTGCCTTCCAATCGGATACGCAGCAACAACGAGTCGCAATACGGAACCGCCTGCCAATTAAGCACTGCAGAGGTAGAACCGATCTCAGTAGTGGAGACGGCATCCGGTGTAGTCAACGTACAGGCCGGTCCAGTCGCTGGCATGGTAACGCTAAGGGCGGCTGAACGGATGCTGCATCCATTTGAATTCGTCACCTCCACCTGATAATTACCGTCCGTCACTGCAACAAGATCCGAGAACGTCTCGCCAGGCAAGGCCGCGTTGTTCAGATACCATTGGTACGTGCTGATGGTTCCACTTCCTGCCATGACGTTGGAGGCAAGCTGAACGCCATTGCTGCTACTGTTGATAATGGAAACAGCAGCGTAGGGGGAACCGAATACGGTGACGGATATCGCCGGCGTTGTGGCTGTTGTGCCATTCGAAGTCACTCTGCAGGTGTAACTGCCCGATGAGTTCACAGTTATACTTCGTGTAGTCGCTCCATTCGACCAAATATAACTGTTGCCACTGGTGGCGGTGAGACTCACATATCCACCCTGACAGAACGAGGTAGAACCGTTGGCAGTGATGGTCGGAGCAAATGATCCCGAAGTGCCTATTGGTTTAGGCATCAACCCGTAGTTGAACCACTGGTAGCCATTGAGAGAAATCTTATTCTTCCAAGTGGCAACCAAAGCCGAATAATCACTGTTGTATTTGTTCCAGGCTGCCAATTGCGGATTACCCGTCAACCAGGGTCCCATGAATACGGATTCGGAAGAAAAAATTGGAACCACGGAAGCTACTCGTGAAGTGGAGCCGAGGTAAGAAAGCCTGTCTTTGCTGTAGCCGAAAACGGTCGAAGGGTCTGTTCGGTATGCATGAAGCAGGACTCTGTCGACTTTTTGCACCAATTGCTGTGCTTGACCTTGATTGAACCAGCCTACATAAGTTTCACTGATTGCTCCGCTGATTGCTGCCAGTGAATCGACTTTTCTCACCAAGTCGATATAGAATTTGAAAGCTCCTGCCGTATCGCAATTACAATTGGCTTGCTGCAGGTATTGGAGACAATAGTATCCTCCGGTTCCAACCGAGCTGGGAATCCAAAACTCGAACTCGACGTTGAAGACATTGAACTTTTCATTCGTGTTCGTCCGGCTGTTGTTGTAATACGCAATCCGATTGCTGAAAAACGACCAGCTTTCACCAACCGCACCGATGTGCGTGATGCCGTAGGTCTCCCTTGCCTTGCGGAGGAAGGTGGCCAGCGTATTCAAGGTGGTCGAACTGCCGAAGTTGAGATTGTGAAGATCGTACAGCGCCAGGTAATTGAAGGAGCTGTCTTGCGCGTAGTGCAACAAGCTATCCTCTTTAACGCTATTTCCCAGAATGGAGGAGAATCCGTTCACATAGATTCCACGCAGTGCGGGCTGCTGTGCTTGAGCTGAAAATGTCACCGATACCAGTAACGGCAACCAAATGAGTAAAACCTTTTTCATGGATACTTATGATGATACCTCAAAGAAAAAGGGTGGGCGACCCCTAATTTTTCTTTTTTCAGCCCTATTGTATCCTGTGTAAGATTTTCAAGGAAATCCTTCATTGATACTGTGATGCCCTGATTTCAAGGGATTTTCAAGATCCTATCCGAATCATCCCTTTTCCGGGTGGCATTTACAAGAGCGTCTTTGTACTTTTACATGTGAGGTTACCACGGACCAGACGCCCCTTTTGGGGGATTTTTTCTCTTTTCATACTCATTTGCTTCGTAAAAGAAGCTCGTGCTACTCATATCGTGGGCGGAGAAGTATACTACCGATACCTTGGTTATGACGAGTACGAAATCACCCTGAAGGTTTACCGGGATTGCTATAACGGGCAAGCTCCTTTTGATAATCCAGCATCGATTTCCATCTATAATGGATCCGGACAATTGGTGGCAGATAACGATGTGTACATCTCCAATCAGTTTCAGGTACCCGCTGTCATCATCAATCCATGTCTGATTCCGCCAACCAATCTCTGCTATGAAGTGGCTGAGTATGTTTTCAATCGGGTCCTGTCTTCCATTGGAGGAGACTACACGATCAGTTACCAGCGCTGTTGCCGCAATCAGACCATCATCAATCTGAGTAATGTCCAAAGTGCAGGAGGCACCTATACCACAACCATCCCGGGTCCGCCCAAGGCGACAGGAAATTCAAGTCCAGTTTTCAAATCACTACCTCCGACATTTCTTTGTCAGGGTGATCCATTCGTCTTTGACCATTCGGCATTAGATCCAAACGGAGATTCGCTGGTATACTCGGTTTGTGCTCCTTACACCGGAGGTAGCAGGCAAGTTCCAGCTCCTGATCCTGCTGATCCTCCTCCTTATATACCGGTTGTATTCCTTCCACCTTACAGTCTATCGAATATGCTGGGTGGCGTACCTTTCTCTATCGATCCAGTCACGGGCATCGTCACAGCTACCCCGAATTCTATCGGCCAGTTCGTTTATGGCGTCTGTGTGTCTGAATTCAGAAACGGCATCAAGATAGGAGAGACGCGCCGCGATTTCCAGTTGAATATCGTGCCTTGTCCTGCCATCACAGTGGCTTCTATATTTTCCCCCAACGTGCTATGTGGATCCTTAAATGCGGAATTCGTGAACGACAGCTACGGCGCTGCAACTTACCGTTGGGATTTCGGTGATCCGACGACAAATAGTGACACTTCCACGCTTGCTCAGCCGATCTATGGTTATCCTGATACGGGCGCATACGACGTACGCTTGATCGCCTATTCCTCATTCAATCCACTGTGCAACGATACTGTTTATGGCAGAGCGCTGGTATATCCTTCGTTCACTGCTGATTTTACAGTAAGTAACTCCAGGTGCTCGCCGGAATTCACTTTTCGTGATTCGTCCTACGGTGGTAGTCGACCCGTACAAACATGGAGTTGGAACTTCGGTGACGGTAGCCAATCGTCCCAACCATCGGTAACACATGCCTTTTCGACCGCAGGTGCATACAATTTGACTTACATAGCAGCAGCCGATTCAGGCTGTGCCGATACTGTCACCTCTTTGATTAACGTTTTACCCATTCCGGTTGCCGATTTCAACTTACAGATTGATTCTTGTCTGTTCACTGCAATCGTGGATGACAATTCTGTTTTGGCAACCGATTACCAATGGTCTGTCGATGCAGCTTCAGTAGCGAATAATGCAACTCCTTTACTGGAATTCAACGGATCGGGACCGCATACGGTCACTCTTGAAGTGGTTTCTGATTCTGGCTGTACGGATATCCAGTCGCTGAACATTCAACTTCCGCAGGCGGCTCAAGCTGATCTTTCATGGCAGGTCGATCCTTGTGATTCTACGGTTCGTTTCACGAATCTTTCCACGAATGCCACAGCATTCTGGTGGCACTTCGGGGATGGAGATTCCTCTTCCAGTAATTCTCCTTCGCACACGTATACCATTGCAGGCACCGTTCCGGTCGTATTGCTTGCAGAGAGCCCGTTCGGCTGTATTGACACCTTGTCGGAGGATATCTTTTTCGTCTCTTACAAGGAAGCAGACTTCGTACCGGATCAGGATAGCTGCCAATCGTACGTTACTTTCTCCGGAGTCTCTGAAAACGCCGTCACATACGAATGGGATTTCGGTGATGGCATTACATCCCGAGAGCGATCTCCTCGTCATCGGTTCCCGGCGGATGGAAATTATCAGGTCAAACTGATTTTGAACGGTGAATACAATTGTGTCGACTCCGTTCAACAGGAAGTGAAATTCGAGTCGCCCAAAGGGGAGCGCGTTTACATCCCCAATTCATTTTCTCCGAACGGCGACGGATTAAACGATCGGTTCCGTATCAGCATGTATAATCCCTGCTACAGCTATTCTTTACGGGTATTCGATCGATGGGGCAGTCAGATCTATCGTGAAGAGGATGCATCAAAAACCGATTGGGACGGAACTATCAATGGTCGCGTAGTATCAGCCGGAATCTATAACTGGCTGCTGGAAGGTGGACCTGAGCCGCGCACAGGAATCATTCAGGTGATTTACTGATCCAAGGCCAGCTTCTTCACCAGCTCTGTGAGTTCTTTGCGTCTCCTGGCAATCGGAAATCTTGCTTTGATGCTATCAGAGGCAGCCTTTCCGACCACATCCGTGTCGATGTTTTTAGCCTGATTAAGTAACACTTTGAAGTCCTCACTATTTCTTGAATGCAATATCATTCCATTGGTACCAATGATCTCTGGAATGGAATAAACGGCTGAACCGATCGGTACACAGCCGCAGCACATCGCCTCCGACAGGGCATTCGGAAAGCCCTCGGCCATCGAGACCTGAATATAAAAAGCGTGTTCGGAGTAAAGCGTGCGCAGGCTCACTGCATCTGCTGGTGGCAGGGTCCGGACATTACTCGACCTGATAGGAAGTTTGATGTGCGTAGGAACTC
>JBJTRB010000257.1:0-4560 GCA_046075925.1 Bacteroidota bacterium
TTCCCAACCATCCAAATGGTAGCCAGAAAAAGTAGCAGGATGACGCTCAGCAAGGCAAATGCTTGTAATCCCGTCACAGAAGCGACTGCTTCGAAGGGGTCTTTGAGATAACTGAGGGCCCGATAATTCAACAAGGATCTCCAAAAATGGTAGACCAGGACATTGGAGAAAAGAACCAAGGTGAGGATAACGGAAATGACTGCGAGATACCGGCGAACGAACCGCAGACCGTTGAATGGAACATCCACGAAAATGGAATAGAGCATCAGAGGCGCTAAGACATAGGCACTCACAGCAAGATCGAGTCGAAGGCCTAAAAAGAAAGAGGTCGTGCCTAACAGTAGCTGTTGAAACGAATGCGAAGGTGTATTGACCAGAAAAAACACCAGACGCCAGACACTGAGTAGCGTCATCAGGAATAAGAATGCCTGGAAAAGGAAGCGGTATCTGCGAAGGAGTGTCGCCGGCATGGTCAGCACAGGCCGGATTCGGCGCCGTCGACCGCTAAGGTAATCAAATCAGGATGCGATCAGCGAAGGACCAACGGCTCGGTGCTGACAGTATCGAGGCCTATCACTTTCACGAAATACAAGCCTTTCGAAAGTCGCGATACGTCAACAGTGGTTGCAGTGGTACCAACATCGATTCGCTGCTCTGCCACTATTTTTCCATGTACATCCTGAAGCGTGACCAGCGAAGCCGATAGCTTATCAGAAAGGACAACGGAAAAATGGTCCTCTGCCGGATTAGGA
Organism: Bacteroidota bacterium; assembly: GCA_046075925.1. GTDB lineage: Bacteria > Bacteroidota > Bacteroidia > AKYH767-A > 2013-40CM-41-45 > Pollutiaquabacter. The sequence continues at coordinate 753 of JBJTRB010000257.1, forward strand.
AGCACATGCACTTCCTTCCCGCCGGTGATTTTCCGGTAAGTGACCACTTCCGAGTAGGCGTATTTACCGTCTAAGTCGGTTTGCTTGAGTCGATAATAGGATAGGCCTGAGAGCGGACGCACGTCCAGTGTACGGTAGCTATGGCGCTCAGAAGAGGTTCCTGCTCCGGTCACAAAAGCGACATGTTCGAAGTCGGTACCGTTCAGACTACGCTCCACGGTAAAATGACTGTTGTTTGTCTCTGAGGCTGTGGTCCATTCGATTTCAGCAATGCCTTCACGATCATGCACCTCGAACGATAAAAGCTCGATCGGTAATACGATAATGGAACCTACCGTCAGCCTGAACTCGCAAGCGGTACCGGCAAAGCCATCGATGGTTATCTTATAGCACTGGTTGGCAACCGGCACCCATTCATAATAATAGGGTGTGGTGACTCCGGGATTCTGGCAAATCACCGTAGGATTCGTCGCTGCAGTAGGACACGTGTTTCCGGTGTTCCATACCGACAACTGTAAGCCCTGGCTGGTGTTACAAACCTGGTTGTAGACACTGATGTAGGCTTTTTGCCCTAGTGGCCAGTTGGCTGGCGCGCACCAACTGAACCATACCTCATTTTCAACCGACCCTGAACAGATGGGTGTATTGGGCGTGGCTCCTGCGTTGGTCATGGTGTAAGTGACATTGGTGGTCAATGGCAGTGCCGTTGCACAGGTGTTTCCAGGTGCAACATATCCGACCGGAGCGGTGAAACAGATACTTGTAAGTACAGCATTTTGATATCCTGCCGGTGGAGAAATCATGACATAGTAGTACGAACCGGTTGTCAAGCTGTTGACCACAGCAGATGAATTGGCGGCAACAGCTCCACATGCGATTTGCGACAGGCTTCCAGGAGTTCCGGAATAAACAGCGTAATCCCGTTTGTTTGCGTTCGCAGCTCCACCTCCGACATACGGACTGCCGTTGTTGATGGTGAACGAAGTCGTAGTAGCGTATACTCTGAGCCAAATCACATTGTTGGTAAGACGTTCGTCATCTGCGGAGCAGGCAGGATCGAAACCGGCAGAAGAACCGGTACCGGAGACGGAACCGCCACAATCACCGGTCGGACACTGCATGTTCCCACACAACTGTGCACCACAATTATTTCCACAGGTTGTCGCCGGGTAAACGATATACGGTGTAGTCGGACTGGTACCGGTTTGTCCATTGGCGTAGGAGCACACCAGTAGTATAAATGCCAATAACAAAGACTTTAATAATTTTTTATTCTTCATGGTCAACGGGCTTATCGTCGGACAAGCGGGCCGAATCGGCGTTTCGATTACGCAATTCGTCGCGGGAAAAAATCTCGATGGTTACTTTATCAGATAGTGGATATCGTATTGTCTCGTGGTCTCTGCGCAGTTGCTCTGCAATCACGAGTACGTCTTCAGCGAAAATTTCTTGTTCACCTCCTGTAGCGACCAGCAGACGATACGTTCCTGGCAATGCTTTTTTCGGAGAAGGGATTCGACGTTCTACCAATGCATCCGGGCTTTGAGCAGAAGCCTTTTCATTCCCGATCAGGCAGACAGCAACAAGTAGTGTTAATTTGAAAATCGTTAGGTGGCCTGAGGTCATCTCATTTCATTTGATACACCCAAAATGTGGTGCAGGGGCATCAAAATGAAAATGAACTTGGCAAAAAGCAGCCAAACCGAGGGTAAAGGAAGAAAAGCTTGGGTGAATGAGGATCAGCGAATGACCAAGGGAAGGGTATTGGTGACCTGATCGTCAGTGACCGATACGTAATATATTCCTCCGGAAAATCCTGAAATATCGAAACGGAGAGTGCTTGGATCATCCGCTCCGATCAATTGCTCTTTCACTACACGACCGCTTAGGTCAAGTACCCGGATCAGGCGATGCTGGAAAGAACGCTCGCTGAAGAGCAAAGTGAATTCTCCGGATGCCGGATTAGGAACAACCTGGAAAAAGTTGCGACCACTTTCCATCTTGACGGCGACTACAGAGGAATAGGACACCTTTCCATCGTAGTCGGTCTGCTTCAGGCGATAATAAGAAACTCCCTTAAAAGGCTGTTGATCGATGGTCATGTAGGTACGCTCATGCGTAATGGTACCTGCGCCATCCACTGTACGGACCGGCTCGAAGCGGTTTCCATCTACACTGCGCTCCACGGTAAAGTAATCGTTATTGGTTTCAGAGGCCGTGGTCCAGGTAAGATCAACCACATCATTATTAGGCACTGCGGAAAAATTCAACAACTCGACTGGAAGGATCACACAGTTGAGGGAAGCATTATTGGTAAGTGTCCAGTCGAGCGTGAAGCCATTTCCACCCGGCGACCAATTGTTCACTAATAGATAATAGGTCTCACCAAGGGTGACGGTCAATGCGTCCACCCAACCGTTACCGCATACATCCTCGCTCAAATCCGATCCATTGTTTGCAACACCGCAACCAGCTGTATTGACCGCCAGGTTCTGTGCATTGTCCATACCGGTATTACCGGTATTGGCTGCGTAAGAACATCTGACCGGACTACCAAGGGAGGCGCAACTGGTTGTCTTGTAAAGAGCAAAGTCATAGTCGTCCGTAGTGGTGACAGGCCTGATGATCAGACCCAAGGTTCCCGTCTGGCTGACGACGAGTTTATACCAGTTGGAATAGTTTTCCGAAAGAACACAACCGGTGCCTCCTTCGCTGCGGATGCCAGGACCTGTGCTCGCATCGGAGAATCCGATATCCTGGCAAAGAGCGGTTGGCGTGATGCAGTCGTTGTTGTCGGTACCGGAAGGGCCATTGGCACAGGGAACACAATCGAACGTGCAAACCCAACCTGCCTGTGTAGTAGTGGCATCGGAAGCGAATCGGAACGTCAGGCAACCGCTCTGATCAGTGGACACATACGGACCGAAGCCTGCACGTTGACACGCCTGGTAAGTAGTTGCCGTACCATAAAGGATATCGATCGTAGGGCTTCCCTGCGTCGGACCGTTTTGAATGTACAAGCGGTCGGTGTAAAATGCATTTTGTGGTGGTTGTATATCGACCGACCAGAAAGTCGCTCGCAAACAATTACGCGCAGTGTTGGGACAAAACGTACGGTAGTACTGATTGAGGCTGTTCGAGTAATTTCCTGTTGTTCCACCATCGTCGGTGAAGGTTCCTCCACACGTATTCACCATGTTATTTCCTACATAGGTGCGTTGTAAACCAATGGTCGGAGAAGTATACGTAGCAGTAGCTGACGGAGGAGGCGGACACGATTCGCAACTGATGATGGCTTGGAAGCCGGCGGCCACCTGCCTCGCGTCAGTCTTCCAACGCAAGGTGAGACATCCTGACGTGGAAAGTATCACAGGAGGCACACTGGCTCCGCCATCGAAATGGCCGATCAGGGTCGAAGCCGTACTGCTACCGTCCCAGATAGACAATGAATCACCTGAATTGAATAACGCATCGGTGAACGTCAGTTGAAGACAAGAGCCCGCCGTACTTGCACAAATGGTGCGGTTTGAAGTGATATTGTTGGCATAATCCAAGGAGGCTCCTCCATCATCAAACAATAAACCACCACAGGTATATTGCGTTGAAAGGACGGTGGTAGTCATCGGAATATTCGAACCGCAACTACCACAGGACGCAATGGCCATCCAACCGCCACGTGTGACGGCTGCATCTGATTGGAATTGCAACGTGAGACACCCTGTTGAAGAAACAATCAGTCCGGGAGAAGCGGTGCCAGAAAAAATCCCGATGACAGGATCCGTAGTAGAATTGCCATCATAGATGGTCA
>JBJTRB010000258.1:0-6470 GCA_046075925.1 Bacteroidota bacterium
CTCCGGCAGGCTTCAGCAGCAGGTAGAACTCCAGGCACATCAGGGGAACCGTCAGGGTCCAGTCGATGTAGCGCAGGGCCACCGGCGTTTTGCCAGTCGAGGCATAATAGTCGCGCATGTAATAGTAATGCACGGCTGCAATGCCCGTGATCAGGCCGGAGACCAGCAGGGATGTCTTCCACTTGCCATCTACCTGGCCACGCTCAAAGAAGAAGAATACGGAGGCGGCCAACATGGCCATGTAGCCCGTGAAGAAAGTAAAGGCAACGGGATCGTCCACCTTGATGTCCATGACGTTTAAGAAGATCGTGTTCATACAGCTAATGTTTTGATTTAAATAAAGATAATGCTTCAGGAGACTCTTTGTTTAAGAAGTGATATTCGGAGGCTTAACGAGAATTGCTAAATCGTCAATTCAAGGCCACTTTTAACGATGGAGACAGCAGAGTTATTGCTATTTATTAAATTTAAGAGGATAATGAAGGATTATTTGTCGGCTTTCGCAAGAGATTGTCAATAATCCTAGATTTTTTCGAAAAATAAAGAAAGATGCAGCACCTCCGCATTCAAAAAGTGCTGCTCGCCAAGATCCAGCATCATAGCCATCTTGCTGGAGTGTAAAGGGGTACATGCGAGAAGCCGTAGGTTTGTATCCCCCGCTTAAGAAGGCAAGAAAGCCTTCCTCGACCGGTAAATATTCTACCCATGCCAGCACAACCCTTCCGATGCGACCTACACTTCGGCAAAGAAGACATCGACGCGCTGGGGCATGTCAACAACGTCGTGTCCCTAAGATGGGTACAAGAAGCTGCCCAGGCCCACTGGAATACCCTGGCAGGGCCAGCCCTACGGTCCCTGTACCCATGGATCGTCCTCCGTCATGAAATCGACTACCGGGCGGCGGCCCAGCAGACAGACATACCCTTTGCGCTGACCTGGGTAGGAGAAACAGACGCCCTGCGCTCCATCCGGCATGTAGAAATCAGGGCTGCCAGCGGCCGACTGCTGGCAGAGGCGCGCACAACCTGGTGCCTGATTGATCCCATCAGCCAGAAGCCGCGCAGAATACCCGCAGAGATCAGAAAGACCCTGGAACCCATGTCAACAGACGATCCAACCCAGGACAATGCTCAGGAGCAGATATGAAAAATGCCACCCCATGGGGGTGGCATCCTGAAGATGATGATCGATTTATGATTCGAAATGCAGGTTCAGACCAAGCCCCTGCAACTCATGCACCAGCACATTGAAGGACTCGGGGATGCCGGCACGGGGCACATTGTCGCCCTTCACGATGGCTTCGTAGGTTTTAGCGCGGCCGATGATATCGTCCGACTTCAACGTCAACAGCTCCTGCAAGATGTTGGAGGCTCCATACGCTTCTAGGGCCCAGACCTCCATCTCACCGAAGCGCTGCCCACCGAACTGAGCCTTACCACCCAACGGCTGCTGGGTGATGAGTGAATACGGTCCGATTGAACGGGCGTGCATCTTATCATCGACCATGTGACCCAGTTTCATCATATAGATGATACCAACGGTCGCAGGCTGGTGGAAACGCTCACCGGTAAGACCATCTTGCAGATAGGTACTACCGAATTTAGGAAGTCCAGCCTTGGTGACATATTCATCGATCTGATCAAGCGTAGCGCCGTCGAAAATCGGCGTAGCGAACTTGAGTCCGAGCTTCTCTCCTGCCCAGGCAAGGATCGTCTCGTAAATCTGACCGAGGTTCATACGCGATGGTACGCCGAGTGGATTGAGGACGATGTCGACAGGAGTTCCATCCTCAAGGAATGGCATATCCTCGTCGCGCACGATCTTGGCTACGATACCCTTGTTACCGTGACGACCGGCCATCTTATCACCCACTTTCAGCTTACGCTTCTTGGCGATATAGACCTTTGCCATCTGAACGATTCCGGCAGGAAGTTCGTCCCCTACTGTAAGCGCGAACTTCTTGCGCTTGTAAAGTCCGGTGACTTCGTTGTATTTGATACGATAGTTGTGCAACAACTGCTTGATCATGTCATTACGATCCTTTTCAGTTGTCCACTTGTCAGGGTCGACCGTTTCGTAGTTGATTTCAGCAAGCATCTTCTGGGTGAACTTGGCTCCTTTTGGAACCACCACCTCCTTGAAGATGTCCGTAACACCTTGAGAAGTCTTTCCACTGACCAGAACGAACAGCTTATCGACAAGCTTCTCATTCAGTTCAGCGATCTGCTGGTTGTATTCCTTATCCAGCTTTTCGACCAGGACCTTCTCGTCGTTCTTGGCTGATTTATCCTTGGCGATGACACGCGAGAACAGACGCTTGTCGATGACAACACCCTTGACAGAAGGCGGAACCTTCAGAGATGCGTCTTTCACGTCACCTGCCTTATCACCGAAGATGGCACGCAACAGCTTCTCTTCCGGAGAAGGATCGGTCTCACCTTTAGGCGTGATCTTACCGATGAGGATATCACCTTCGGTCACTTCAGCACCGACGCGGATGATTCCGTTATCATCGAGTTCACGGGTGGCTTCTTCACTCACGTTCGGGATGTCTGCTGTCAATTCCTCCATACCACGCTTGGTATCGCGGACTTCAAGAGAGTATTCATCGATGTGCAGTGAAGTGAAGATGTCCTCACGAAGAACACGTTCTGAAATAACGATAGCATCTTCGAAGTTGTAACCTTTCCAAGGCATGAATGCGACCTTGAGGTTACGACCCAGTGCCAATTCACCGTTTTTCGTAGCGTATCCTTCACAAAGAACCTGACCCTCTTTGACCTTCTGACCTTTGGTCACAACGGGCTTCAGGTTCAAGCATGTGCTTTGGTTGGTCTTCTGGAACTTGGTAAGCCTGTATGTCTTGATGTCATCCTCGAAGGAAACCATCTTTTCGTTTTCCTTGCGGCTGCAACGGATCACGATTTCGTTGGCATCGACATATTCCACGACTCCATCCTCTTCGGCATTGATCAACACGCGAGAGTCGCGCGCAACCAAGCCCTCGAGTCCAGTACCTACGATAGGTGCTTCAGGACGCAAGAGCGGAACAGCCTGACGTTGCATGTTCGATCCCATGAGGGCACGGTTCGCGTCATCGTGTTCCAAGAACGGAATGAGTGAAGCAGCGATTGAGGCGATCTGGTTCGGAGCAATATCCATAAGATCGATCTTCTCGCCTTCAAGAACAGGGAAGTCGCCCTGATAACGGGCTTTAATCTTGTTATCGATGAAATCACCGTTATCAGCGATTTCGGTGTTCGCGTTAGCGATGACTTTATTGTCTTCGGACTCAGCTGTCAGGAAAACGACAGGCTTGGTCACCTCGACCTTGCCGTTTGCAACGGTACGGTAAGGCGTCTCGATGAATCCGAGATTATTGATCTTGGCATGAACACACAGTGAGGAGATAAGACCGATGTTCGGTCCTTCAGGAGTCTCGATGGTACACAAGCGACCGTAGTGCGTATAGTGAACGTCACGGACTTCGAATCCAGCGCGCTCGCGAGACAGACCGCCGGGTCCGAGAGCTGAGAGACGACGCTTGTGCGTGATCTCTGCCAGCGGATTGGTCTGATCCATGAACTGTGACAGCTGGTTGGTACCGAAGAAGGAATTGATTACGGAAGACAGCGTCTTTGCATTGATCAGGTCGGAAGGAGTGAAAACCTCATTGTCACGCACGTTCATGCGCTCACGGATGGTACGTGCCATACGTGCGAGACCCACACCGAACTGGGAATACAACTGTTCACCTACCGTACGAACACGGCGGTTGGACAAGTGATCGATATCGTCGACTTCGGCCTTCGAGTTGATCAACTGGATGAGGTGACGGATGATCGCAATGATATCGATCTTGGTCAACACCTTGGTGTCCTCAGCGATCTCGAGACCGAGTTTGCGGTTGATACGGTATCGACCCACATCACCCAGGTCATAGCGCTTATCGGAGAAGAACAACTTATCGATGATGCCACGAGCTGTCTCTTCATCAGGCGGTTCTGCATTTCGGAGCTGACGATAGATGTGCTCTACCGCTTCTTTCTCCGAGTTGGAGGTATCCTTTTGAAGTGTGTTATAGATAATGGAATAATCGCCAGAGCTGATGTCTTCGCGGTGCAAGATGATCGACTTGACACCTGACTCGATGATCAAATCGAGGTGATGTTCCTCGATGATCACTTCACGCTCGATGACGACTTCGTTACGTTCGATGGAAACGACCTCACCGGTATCCTCATCGACGAAATCCTCCACCCAGGTCTTCAGGACGCGGGCAGCCAGTTTTCGGCCGAGTACGGACTTGATGCCGGACTTGGTCACTTTGAATTCATCGGCAAGACCGAATATCTCCAGGATATCCTTATCGTTCTGGTAGCCGATGGCTCTGAGCAACGTGGTGACCGGGAATTTCTTCTTACGGTCGATGTACGCATACATCACGTTGTTGATGTCAGTGGCGAATTCGATCCATGATCCCTTGAACGGGATGACTCGCGCAGAGTACAGCTTGGTTCCGTTAGCGTGACGGCTTTGACCGAAGAACACACCGGGAGAACGATGGAGCTGAGAAACGATTACGCGTTCAGCACCGTTGATCACGAACGTCCCTTTGGGCGTCATGTAAGGTATCTGTCCGAGGTAAACGTCCTGTACGATGGTTTCGAAATCCTCATGTTCAGGATCCGTACAATACAGCTTGAGTTTCGCTTTCAGCGGAACGCTGTACGTAAGACCTCTTTCGATACACTCCTCGATGGAGTAACGGGGAGGATCGATGAAGTAATCGAGGAACTCGAGAACGAAATTGTTGCGCGAGTCGGAAATCGGGAAATTCTCGCTGAATACTTTGAACAGACCTTCGGCCTGGCGGTTGTCCGCAGTGGTCTCAAGCTGGAAAAAGTCCTTGAAGGACTTGAGTTGAATCTCCAGGAAATCCGGGTAATCGAGTGGATTCTTGGTCCGGGAGAAATTGATTCGTTTGGTGGAGGAAATAAGGGCGTTGGACACGGGTTGGAAGGGTTTTCTGGTCAGAATTAATGCTTTTGGACAGGGAGAAACGTACGTACAGAATCCCGCCTGTTAAAAACGGTTATAGACTTTTCCCCGCAAGGGCGGGGAAAAGTCTATAAAGAAAGCCAACGGAGTCGATGCCTTACTTGACCTCAACCTCTGCTCCTGCTTCTTCGAGTTGTGCTTTGATAGCGTTAGCCTCGTCCTTAGAAACACCTTCTTTGACTGGCTTTGGAGCGCCGTCAACCAGATCTTTCGCTTCTTTCAAGCCGAGTCCGGTAAGATCCTTCACGAGCTTCACGATATTCAGTTTAGCACCGCCTGGGTTCTTGAGGATGACATCGAAGCTGGTCTTTTCAGCGGCACCGCCGCCTTCAGCACCACCTCCGCCACCAACTGCAACTGCTACAGCTGCTGCTGCTGGTTCGATACCATACTCGTCCTTCAGGATCTTTGCGAGTTCATTCACGTCTTTTACAGAAAGGTTTACCAACTGTTCTGCAAATGCTTTCAGGTCTGCCATTGTTATAGGATTTTAATTGTTAGAGATTTCTGTTTGATGATTGGTACTATGTTGATTTGGAAGCATTCTTTTTTTAGACACCTACTTACGCAGCGCGCTCGGAGAGTGTCTTTACGATTCCGGCCAGTTTGCCACCGCTGCTTTGGAGAGCAGAGACGACATTGCGTGCAGGGGACTGGAGCAATGCGACGATGTCTGCGATGAGCTCGTTCTTCGACTTGATAGCCGAGAGCATGTCGAGCTGATTGTCGCCCAGGAACACAGCGGTGTCGATGTAGGCACCCTTGAGAAGAGGCTTTTCACTTCCTTTCTTGCGGAATTCCTTGATGAGCTTTGCCGGTACATTTCCGGTTTCGCAGAACATGAGAGCGCTGGTGCCCTTGAGTGAAGCGAATAGGTCGGTGTAACTGCCGCCTTCATGACGCTCCATGGCCTTTTGAATCAGCGTATTCTTAGCGACCAGCATCTTGACACCTTTGGAGAAGCAAAGGCGGCGAAGCTGGTTGGTCTTTTCTACCGTGAGGGCGGAAGTGTCCGTCACGTATACATTCGGATATTGGTTGAGCAACTCGGCGATTTCACCGATGATCACATCTTTTTCTTCACGTTTCATTTCGTTTCGTGCTATTTACCGTTCAAGGAATCAGGCGAGCGTCTTGGTGTCGATTTGCACCGAAGGACTCATGGTGCTTGACATATAGACGGACTTCAGGTAGGTGCCCTTTGCCGCAGAAGGTTTGAGTTTGATAATGGTGTTAAGAAGCTCCTTGGCGTTATCCTCGATCTTCTTGGCATCGAAGGAAACCTTGCCCACAGAGGCGTGGATAGAACCCTGCTTGTCGACTTTGAAATCGATCTTACCGGCTTTCACATCATTGACCGCCTTTGCGATCTCATTGGTTACGGTTCCGGTCTTGGGGTTCGGCATCAG
>JBJTRB010000259.1:0-6037 GCA_046075925.1 Bacteroidota bacterium
TGATTTGGCCGTGCAATTCAATAAGCCGATCATCATCCACTGCGTCAGGGCTCATGAAAATGTGCTTGCGCTGTTGCAAGAAAAGAAAGTCGCATCCAACGTCATCTTCCATGGATACAATCGAAACATCGAACTGGCTGAAAAGATCCTACGAGCAGGATATCACCTTTCATTCGGCAGGCAGTTGATGGAAGACCGGATCCAGGAGGTGTTGAGAATCGTACGGCCCGATCGTTTTTTCCTTGAAACGGATGATGCGTCCGTTCGCATTGAAGAGATCTATCAGCTAGCCGCCGTCACTCGCGACCTGTCACTTGACGCTTTGAGCAATCAAATACGTGCTAACTTCGCAGCCGTTTTCGGAATCCAACTACGGCAGTGATGAATGATATCTCCTGGCTTTCCCGCACCAGCCTACTGATCGGCGAAGATGCCGTGCACAGTCTCACCCGACGCCATGTCATGGTCGTAGGCATGGGCGGAGTCGGCTCTTTCGCAGCCGAGTTCATCGCACGGAGTGGTATCGGCGAAATGACAATCATCGATGGCGATGTAGTGGATCCGACGAATCGCAACCGTCAGCTGCCTGCACTTTCAACCAATCATGGCGTCTCCAAAGTGGAAATCATGGCCGATCGATTGAAGGCGATCAATCCCGAGCTGAAGCTCCATGTCGTCAAGGAATTCGTGAATCCTGAAATGGTTGCCGAACAAATTGCCAGAAAACCGGATTATCTCATCGATGCCATCGACAGCATCACACCGAAACTGACCTTCATCAAAATGGCCTTCCATGCTGCGATTCCGTTGGTGAGTAGCATGGGTGCGGGAGCGAAATTGGATCCTACCCGATTACAAGTGGTGGATATTTCTGAAACGTTCAACTGTCCTTTTGCTCAGCAGATCAGGAAAAACCTGCGGAGCGCCGGAATTTCAAAAGGTGTAAAAGTGGTCTTCAGTCCGGAGGATCCCGACCGTTCCAGTCTGATGCTGACAGACGGTAAGAATTTCAAAAAGTCAGCCTACGGAACCATCTCGTATCTGCCCGCTACCTTCGGTGCCGTCACTGCATCGGTAGCCATCCGTGATCTGATCGGTGTGCTCTGAACCTTCCTGACGTTTGTCATCCATTACTGTGGTCATGGTCATAGTTGGAAACGGCTGTTGCTTCAACCTTTATCAAAAAACAACAGCCATGAAAAACTTCGCCAGACTCTTCCTTATTGCCTTGCTGATGACCAGCTCTGCAGCAAAAAGCGAATCACCGATTTCAGTCAATCTGAAAGCAGGTCCGACATTTCCAGTAGGAGAATATGGAGCGGGACCGGAAAATGCTGAAGCAGGACTTGCAGTAACAGGAGCCTCTTTCAGCCTAGGAATGGGTTATGATCTGAACTCCAATTACCGGTTGACATTGGATTTTCAATACCGCACCAACCCGACCGATGAGCAAGCGATAAAAGATTGGGCACAATCCCAGTACCCAACAATCAACTGGAACATCCACACAGGAGCCTATAAGATGGAAGGAGTTGTGGTTGGATTCAGTTCTTATTTTCCAGAAAGGACCAAGCTCATACTTGGAATGAAGGTGGGAATAGGTGTGTTCAACTTCAGCTCGCCTGAGTTCGATATTTCAGCCTCATCTGGAGAGATCAATTCCGCCATGAGTCAAGGCTCCGACAAATCGGTCAGCGGTGCATTCAGTCTGGAAGCAGAGGTAGGATATCGCTTCAATAAACAACATTCGATTTCCATCACTCCGGAATACTTCGTCGCTAATCCTGAATTCCAATCCGAGGACCCTATTACTGGCGAAAATTCAAGCTACAACCAATCGATTACCACGTTCGGCTTGAACCTACTCTATGCATATCATTTCTGAAAAAAGTCCTAGGGTAGCGGCTTAGAGACCATCCTTGATTTGAAAGTTATCCGTAGTCGAGCACTCGACAACCGTTGATAACAAACCTCTGATTCGGGGCAGCTGCCATGTGGTTTAAGATATCTTGTGCTGAACAAGTCCGAATCACATATGACCCTGAAAAAACTGCTGCTGTTTTTCATCCTGCTTTCTTTGCTACTGTCGGCCGTCATCACTTCCACAGCTTTCCTGCTGAATGATGCAACACAAGAAGTAAGTGAAGCGCAAGAAAAAAGGATCACCTGCATCGCCCTGGCAGAGAACCTGCTACGATCATCCGAAATGCTGACCAGGTTTGCGCGTACCTACGTTGCCACTGGCGAAAAGAAGTACCGTGAGTATTACGACCTCATTTTGGAAATCAGGAATGGCAATATCCCCGAGCCATCCGACTACGGTCCGGCCTATTGGTTCATGGTGTCGGACAATTTGCTTCCGCTGCCTGCTACAACCGGAAAGGGAATATCGCTTGACAAAAGGATGCAGGACGCTGGCATCACTGTTCAGGAGTTTGCACTGCTTAGAGATGCCCAAAGCAGATCGGACGAATTGGTTCGGACGGAAGACGAGGCGATGGATATGATCCAACGCCTGGTAACATCGGGAAATCCTGCCTGGCGATCCCATCCTGATCATCTGCGGGCTATCGAATTATTGCACAATCAGGACTACTACCATTACAAGGCCATGATCATGCAACCTGTCGATCAATTCTTTAAGGAATTGCATGGCCGCCTCTCTTCAGAAGTCAACCTGCTCGATACCCGGGCCGATCAACTTTTGCATGTTCTCCTTTTGGCCTCTGCCTTGATGCTATTGAATATCATCGGTTTTGCATTTCTCTTATACAAACGCTTGCTTGTTCGTGGAAACAGATTGTTGGTTGGGGTCAAATCCATCACTGCCGGGAATCTTGACACTAGGATAGGAAACATCGGTCAAGATGAATTGGGTACGCTTGCCAATGCAATTGATGGGATGACAGGGAAATTAGCTGGTGCACTATCATCAACCAGACAACAGTTGGATGAGTCGCTGGCTATGACGGAATTCGTTTCAGAACAGAAAGAGCACTCTGAAAAGCTCTTGAACAACATGCTACCTGTACTGATTGCCGACCGACTCAAACGAGGCGAGTCGCAGATTGCCGAAACTTTTCCGGAGGTGACCGTCCTGTTCGCTGATATAGTCGGCTTCACCGAAATGTCTACCACTCTGCCACCTCGTCAATTAGTGAATTTGCTGAACGATATCTTCGGAACTTTTGATGAGCTGGCCGACCGCTTCCGTTTAGAGAAAATTAAGACCATCGGCGATTGTTACATGGTGGTCGGCGGAGTTCCCGATCGAAGCCCTACTCATTGTCAGCAAGTAGCCGACTTTGCAATTGAAGCTGTCCAAGCCATCCAAGCATATTCTGCAACGAACGGCTTGACTTTGCATATCCGCATAGGTATTCATACCGGAACCGTTGTTGCTGGCGTTGTCGGCAAGCGCAAATACAGTTATGATCTATGGGGCGATGTAGTGAATACGGCGAGCCGGATGGAGTCCTTCGGAGTTCAGGACCGCATTCACGTGACGGAAGCAGTCAAGGTCAGACTGAACGATGACTATGACTTCGAATCTCGTGGCCCCGTGGATTTAAAAGGGAAAGGAACCTTGAATACCTTCTACCTTCTTGGAAAAAGAAGCGGTCATTAACATTCGTGTTTCCACCCAATTATGGGGGACATTACTGATTTTTTAACTTGATTTTTGGGTCAATTCGACCTTTTTTAGGGGTGTTAATCTATCAGTTGGCTATGACTTAGGTCATATCGCTTTTTGCTGCGCAATCAGACATTTGTCACACACTTCGCATCGATATCCCTCACCCGGAAAATCGAGTGCATAGTCTCGATAAACCTCAAAAAAACCTAAAAAACGTCATGCTTCAATTCCATTCCGCAAGTACACGTATCGTCAATTCACGCCGCGGCATCGCTGAATGCCTTGAGGTCGCAATGGGCGACCAAGCTTCAACTGCCGACTTGATTCTGATCCACTCCTCCATCGGGCACAACTTCCAGGAATTGCTGGACGAGGCATCCAAGATTTCACCAAAAGCACAGGTGTTTGCTACCTCTTGCTGTGGTGTGGTAGGGAGAGAAGGTGTGAGTGAATCCATGAAGGACATTGCCATCATGGCGGTAACAGGCAACGACTTCGCAGCCGCGTCTGTTGACGGGATATTCGGAAGCAATTCCTATGAGAAGTCACTTGAATTGGCCAAGCAATTGAAAGCCTCCGGCAAGCCTGTGAATATGGTTTACTTTTTGGCCAGCGGTATCGATATAGCGAACGACCAATGCATTAAGGCATTTGAAAAAGTACTTGGTCCACATGTGACCATTTTCGGTGCTACTAGTTCCGACAATATGAAAGGCTTCATCAGTTATCAAGGTTGGGGAGGAAAGGTCTATGAGCACAGCGCGTTTGCCATCGGTTTTGCTGACACTTCGCTGAGTGTCGACACGCAGGCTACACACGGATTCGTAGCCATCGGCGAACCACTTGTCGTTACGAAATCAGAAGGTCATATCATCAAGGAATTCAACAACAAACCTGCCTGGCAGGAATACCTGACCCGCCTTGGGCTGCCTGATACTGCAACCTGCGGAGACAGTATTCCTGTTGGAGCCTTGGGTGAAGAATTGTCCGATGAGCTGGCTAAAGAATACGGCAACAGACACCTTTTGAGAGTTGTCACCAAACATGTCGGCGATGACATGTATTATGCAACATACTGTCCGGTAGGTACGCGACTTTGGCTTACCAAACGGGATGAGCAACTCATCTTTTCCGAAATGGAAAGAATGGTGAACTCCATGGTCGCCCGTTCAGACGGAAAGAAACCTGTTGCGGTTTTCCATGCTGACTGTCTGGCGAGGGGCAGGTTCCTTTTCAACCGTATCATGAAGGAAGAACTGGTGAACACCATGCAATTCCCATTCTATACCAACGGCGAATGTCCGCCATGGTTGGGAATGTATGGATTCGGAGAGTTCGCACGTCTTGGCGGCAAAAACGAATATCATAACTATACCTCGGCGCTCTACGTCATTTACCGTTGATATAGGAATAACACGATCAGTAACGGGCCTTCGCCCTGGATGGACATGTACGAACGATCGGAACTCGAGAGACTAAGGAAAGAATTCGAAGAGCTACAGCTTCGAGTCACCCGCTTCTCTTCCGTCGAGCAGGAACTCATCAATATGAGAGACCGGCTCGACCATGAGTTGGACATGTACAAGCGATTGCATGTATTCAATAACTCTGCTTTAAGAGAGGTCAGCGGACATGAATTCGTACGGCTCGTGGCTGACGCCATAGTGGATGTGTTCGAAGTGGAAAGTGCAGCCGTATACCTTGATCGAAAAGAAGACCTGGGAGGCTCGCTCGTTTACTTCGAAGGAATGATATTCGAGGGCAGCAGTCGGGAAATGTTAGTCAAGGATATTCTGTCCCTGGCCGGAATATCCAAGAAAAGCAAGAGCAAGATCCTGAGCAGGAAAGACCTTGAGGAGCATCCTTCTTTCTTTGATTTCAAAGAAGGGATTCACAACCATATCCGTGATGAGGACTCTGAATTCGCGATCCATATGATCGGTCTGAACTCGATCAAGAACGCTCCGCTCTACGACATCCACAATCGCAGCAATCTCACCATATTCGACATCTTCGCTCAACAGGTACTTTCATTACAATCCAACCGACAAAAAAGGAAACGGATCGGTCAGCAGATGCTACACATCCAGGCTTCCGATCGGGAATTGAAAAAACTGTCGCTGATTGCTACGAAAACAAAAAACGGAGTCATCATCACTGATAACCATGGTCGCATCGAATGGGCAAATGACAGCTTCACGAATACATCCGGTTGGTCGCTGGAAGAAGTGAAAGGGAAAAAGCCCAAGGACTTTCTGCATGGCCCCAATACGGATCAAGCAGTAGTCGCCCAGCTAAGTGATGCCTTGCGTGAAAAACAGAATGTCGAGGTAGCCATCATGAACTACACAAAAGGTGGTGCACCCTATTTCACCTTACTCGAAATCACCCCGGTTTTCG
>JBJTRB010000260.1:0-8181 GCA_046075925.1 Bacteroidota bacterium
TTCCCATTGACAGTGGCAAGATATTGCATCGGTTTGCCAGGCGAACTACGGAAGATCTGGTAGGTGGCTACCGGACATCCTCCATAAGGAGTCCAAGAGACGGCGATATCCTCACCGGATTCTTCGGAAGAGACGTTGATCGTAGTATGCGCTTCGAGACTGTCGAGCGGCAAGAAATAGCCACAAACGTCCACCGCTTGCACTTTATAGGAGTATGTTTCCGATAAAGTGTTCAATCCGGTGTCGACGTAGGACGACGTCAGCGAGAAGGAGTTGTTCGATGCGAGTTCCGTGTGGATCGCCTGGTACATGTTAGCGCCTCTGTTGTACCGGTATACGACATACGAGAGAAGGTCCAGAGCAGGGTTGTTCTGCCAGATGATCTTTGCCGTTGTATTGGATTCAACCGAAACACTGTGGATGATGGTCCGGTCGGGCGGAAGCGTATCATAGACATGTATCATTCCTGCAACTGTCGTTTCAGCACTGCACCCATTGTCGTTGGTCACTTGCAGCGACACGGAAAATGATCCGGACTGATCATAGGAGACCACGGGGTTCAAGCTGGAGGATGTCGTACCGTTTCCGAAATTCCATGAGTAGGAGGGTCCGGATAGATTGGTACTGGTTCCGAGAAACTGCGTAGTCAATCCGAGACAACCAGTGGTCATGACTGCATGGAATGAAGGGATGGGTGTCACCATCACCGTTATCGGTGTAGGTGAATACATCGTATCTGCGCAGCCGAAATCGTTGTATGCTATGAGAGAAACGTGGTACGTGCCGGGTTGTGTATAAGCGAATTCAGGCTGAGCAGTATTGTCGGTCGAACCCTCGCCGAAACTCCAAAGCAGATGCTCGTATCCCGTAGAGTTGTTCGTCAAATCGATCAGGAACGGCTGACAGCCGATACTATCGTTGATGATGAAATCGGCGACAGGTTGTTCATGGACGATGATCGGATCGGGCAATTCATAATAGGATCCACAGCCATGTTCATCGCGTGTCAGTAGTCGTACCGTATAGGTGCCGCCGTGCAGGAAAGTGTGGACCGGATTGCTGGTAGAGTCCGATCCGCCATCACCGAAGGTGTATTCCCACCCAACGGTATTCGAAGAGCTTTGGTCGGTGAATGCTACGGTGAAGGGCGCACAGCCTTCATAGGCACTGGCAGTGAATTGAGAAGTGGAGCCGTATACCTTGATGTACTGTTGCCGTGTAAGTTGATCGCTACAGCCTGCATCGGATGACACGGTCAAGTTGACCGTATATTCGCCTGGAAGGTTATAGATATGGCTCACCGAGTCGGTACGGTTAGAAGTGGTGCCATCGCCGAAGTCCCACAAGTATTGATCGCCGTCTCTCGATGCATCGGTGAAGTGGACTTCACCGGGCGCGCATACCACTGTATCTGTCGTTGAGAAGTCCGCCACTGGGTCGACTGCTGAAATATATCCGGGCAGGTATACCGTATCGGAACAGCCTCCTACAGAGGCTGATGACCATACGATAAGGCGTATATCGTAGCTGCCGGGCTGTGTGTAGGTATGGGATGGAGCTGCCAGATTCGAAGTGGTACCATCGCCGAAATCCCAAAAGTATTGTGAAACCAGTGTCGTGTTGTCATTGAAATTGACCGTGAAGGGTGTGCATCCTTTTACCTCATCAACGGTGAATTCAGGATTCATGGGCGAGAACTGGACCCTTCTGGCCGTATCTCTGCATCCATTGGCATCGACAATGGCAAGTACCATGTCGGTATAGCTGTAATTCGTGAAAATATGCAATGGGTTGGCCGATGTATCGGTACTGCCATCACCGAAGTCCCAACTGTAACTTACAGCATTGATACTTTGATTGGTGAATTGAACGGACATCGGCATGCATCGGTTCAGCGGTGTTCCCACGAATGCGGCATATGCTGTGTCGACTTTGATGTAGTTGGTGCGAGTATCCCTGCTCACGCAGTTGCCTTTGTAAACAGTCAGGGTGACGGTATACTGTCCTGCACCCAGATAGCGGTGTACAGGATCAATTGCATTGGAATAGAATCCGTCACCGAAATCCCATTCATACACTGCGTTCAGGCTGTCGGCGTTCAATGAATGATTGAAGAAAGCCACATTCAATCGATCACAACCTTGTCTTGCCGAGGTTGCAAAATCAGCTTTGGGTAAATTGACGGTGATGGGTGAAGCGAAGTGCTCCTTGGTACAGCCATTTTCATCGGTAGTCACCAATCGAGGCGTGAATACCCCTTCGGTCGTATAGACGTGACGCGGATTCGCGCTGGTATCGCTCGTCCCGTCTCCGAAGTGCCAGATATAGGATGCGTAGTTCACCAGGTTGGTGAAGAACTGGATCGTATCCAATCCGCATACATCTGTTTCCGTGACCAGCACTGGCGATTGTGTATTGGCGAACATCGAAGCGGATATGGTACTGCTACAACCGTTGGTGTCAGTAACCGTCTGAGTGACGATGTAATTGGAGATATTGCCAGAGTACGTGTGATGTGGAATGGTGTCCGTTGAGGTGGTTCCATCACCCAGATCCCAAAACCAATAATTGGCATTGCGCGACGAATCGATGAAATCGACTCTTCCATCCTCGCAATTGCTTTGTAGCAATGAAAATCCAGCCACCGGTCCGCGTACGCTCACGACTCCTACCGTGTGGACACTGTCCAGCCAGTTACCAAGTGAATCATAGAACTGTACAGACACATTGTATGTGCCGGTTTCCCGGTAGACGTGGTTAGGGAATTGTTGTCCGGAAGTGAATCCATCGCCGAAATCCCACAACCATTGCGTTGCATTGGCAACATGGAAATCCTGAGTAAAGGAGACATAAAGCGGCGTACATCCGATTTGATATTCAGGTTCGCCAGGGTTGCCGAGATCCACCGGAGTGGAATCCGGAAGTCCCATATTGATCAAAGGATTGTAGTAGAACAGCGTGCACAGCTCGTTCACGATGGTCAGACTTACCGGATAAGCCGGAGGAGCCGTGTAAGTGGTCAGTGGATTTTCAAGTGTACTTGTCTGGCCGTTACCGAAATCCCAGAACCAGCCGGTAGCTCCGACCGAGTTGGCATAGAATTGAACATCTACCGGCAGTGTCGATCCACCAGGAATTGCATAGAAGTTGGCTCCGAATGGCGGGAAGTAGATGCCATTGCTTTGCATGACAGAATAGCTGCAGCCATCAGCTGTCGTGATGGTGAGTCGTACGCTATGGTATCCTCCCAGATTGAAGACATGCGTCGGATGCTGTGTTGTATCAGTCGTGCCATCTCCGAAGTCCCACAACCAGCTTACTGCATTCGTGCTGGTGTCGGTGAATTGTGCAGTGTAAGGAGGACAAATGGAGGTTATGGTATGGGTATATCCGGCCCAGCCACCTAGAACGTGGAAGGTTCTGAAGTTGTCGATCCGTTTGACACATGCCCCGCCTGCACTGATTGTCTGCAACGAGACGTTATAAATACCCGGTGTTGTGAAGGTGTGAGCAGGATTCTGCTCGTTCGATGTGGTTCCATCGCCGAAATCCCATGTCCAGGATGTCGCTCCTAACGTTGCATCCGTGAATTGAGTGGTCAAAGGAGAACAGCCGGTGGTGGTATCCGGAGCGACATAGTTGGCAGTCGGATCCAGTGTCTGGATATAATTTTCACGATAGGAAGTGTCAGAGCAAATGCCATCGCTTACGATCAAGGTTACAGGATAGGAGCCCGCATCCGGATAGTTCACTTGCGGATTTTGTTGTGTTGACGTGCTTCCGTTTCCGAAGTTCCAGTTGTAGCTCAGATTGTTTCCTTGGGATACGGATGTGTATTGGACCATCATGGGAGGGCAACCCATCCTGGCATCCGAAATGAATCCGGCTTGGAGGTTGGACACATGAATGGTATCGCGTAGCACCAGTGTTTCGCTGCAACCGTTCTGGTTCCAGCATTGCAATGTCACAGAGAATGTTCCTGCTGAATAATAGGTGTAATTGAGGTTGGTCGACCTGTCGTAGGAGGAGCCGCCGTCACCGAACAGCCATCTGCAGCTGTCGTAGCCGGTTGAGAGATTGTTCAAGCTGATGCGGTAGGGTGCGCAACCTGAATTGCCACTGAGTGTGAAGCGAACTTGTGGTTTTGGAAAAACCGTAACCAGCTTCGTGGCATTGAAGTGGCAACCGCTGCTATCGGTGATGGAAAGTTGTACTTGATAGGATCCCGGCGAAGCATACACGTGCGGTGGAGGTTCGACATTCGTCGAACTGGTGCCGTCACCGAAATTCCAGGTGCAAGCAGAAATATTGTAGTTGGGATTCCGGAATGTCATCGGCCTTCCGGCACAGACGCTATCATCATCCACCCCGATGGAAACGTAATAGCCTGCCCCGATTCGTACGGGCAGCGGGGTCTCAGTGGTATCGATACATCCGAATCCGGAGGTAAGTATCACCGACACGTTGAAAGTACCGGTGGAGTTGTATTGATGCGATGGCGCTGCAGCAGTCGAATTGGTGCCGTCACCGAAGTTCCAGCGATACGAAGTGATATTGTTGTTCGAAGTTCCGAACTGAAATACTGTCGAGGTATTGCAGCCATAGGTGGTGTTGGCTGTTACAGTCGCATCCGGTTCAGGGTGTACGGTTACGTAGGAGCTGCGGGTCAACTGGTCAGTACATCCGTAGGTGTTAGTCGCCAGCAAGGTGACATCGTACAGTCCGGCTTGCGTGAAGGTGTGCGTAGGATTCGATCCGTTCGATGTAGTGCCATCGTTGAAATCCCACAAGTACGTGACACCGTTTTGAAGCTGATTATTGAATGTGAAACTATTGCCATCCAGGCATTGCGCCAAAACAGAGGTAGCGGTGAATGCCGCGACCGGTGTATCTCTGACAGTGATATAGCCAGGAATGGAAAGGGTATCAGTCTGCCCATTGGATTCACGGGCGATCAAAGTGACAGAGTAGGAACCAGGCCTGTCAAAAGTCATGACGGGCTCAGCATAATTGGAAACGATGTTGCCAGGATTGAAAACCCACTGGTAGGTAAGCGTGCCGCTACCCGTCGATAGGTTATCGAAGTGCACATTCAAGGGTGCACAACCGTCGCGTGTGGCCGAGCTGAAATCAGCCGTTGGGGTCGCGTAGGTTGCTGTAGCCAAAGCCATCAGCAGTCCTAGCAGGCCTTTTGAGGGTCCCTTTATCATCATCATCACCGAAAAGAGGTTTCATTGTGGTTGGTTGGTATTCACTTACTACAAAGCGTTCCGTAATACTGCTTCGCTACTGTAAAATCATTTGGCTTGCACCATCCTGTTGCTCTTGTCCATGAAGAGTGGACTTGATTCAGGGGTGTTGACGGAGCGGGGTTCTGCTTGTGCTACCAATGAACCTTCATCATTGATCTGCTTGATGCGGTAGTATGCAGTTCCATTGACCGGTTTGGTGTCGACCCAACTGTAAAGGAGTTCCATGGGTGATCCGATACCTTCTTTCAGTCCTACCGGTTCGTATTCATTACCGTCCGTAGAACGCTCGATCACATAAATGCAATCGACGGAATTGGATTTGGACACCCAATTCAGGTAGACCTTACCGGAATTGAAAACGACCGTCTGCCGTGCGAATTCCAAGCGGGTAGGATTCTGGGTCTTTTGAGAAGTCCCTTGAGCAAACGTGCTGAAGGCAGCGAATACAAGGATGTAGAGCAGCACTAGTTGAAGGGCATACATGAATAGGCTGTTGCTGCTCGCCTTTTCACGCAATTTGCGCAGCGTGTTGCTGCCTGGGGCGCCTTCGTTGAATTTCGCGGTAAGGGTTTTCATCGGGTGGAATGTTTTTTATTGTCAATTTATACCCGTTAGACCCCTGCCAGTTCCTACAAAAAGCCGCACTTCTTACTTCTGTAAGGTTTTGTCGGAATTACGCCCCGAAACGTGTTGGATGGGTGCAAATTGCCTCCGCAAACCCGCGCTGAATGCGCTTTTCGTACTTTTTTGGCTGTTTTTGGGTTTGCAAGCAATCGGGCATTATTTGTCCCCGATTTTTAGGTCATCGGTGTATCCCTCTGGCAGTTGAGGCCGTTAAAGACCTCAGAAAACAATCACCTCCTTTAATATTCAGGAAAAATGGATACACTCAACAAGACCATCAAGAAGCTCAACGAGAATGAGTACCAGGATCTGCTCTCAGCAGTGGCTGGCCGTAAGAACAACAAGCCATTCGTCGTCCTTGAAGCGGCACGTAAGCACAACTATTCCGAGAACCAGATGATGGATATGCTTGGAGTGACTCCAAGCACATACTATACGCTCAAGTCGCGCTTGAATGAGCGCATTGCACAATACCTCTCGCAGAACGTCAACAATCCGATCAGTGCCCTGAAGGAAAAAGTAGCCATGGTTCCAGCCATGCTTTTTTCGAACGACAGGGACGTGTCTATCCGGGCCTTGAAAAACCTGGAGAAGCAATTGATCGAGTACGACCTCTCCAATGAACTCATCGTGGTATACAAGGCACTCGCCCGCCTCAGCATGTACAATGGCGATTTCGATTATTACGAAAAAGAATACAATCGTCACGTCGCCTATTCACTGGCTGTGGTGAAAGCGGAAGATCTTTTCTATGAATTCGTAAAACGCGCTGGTAATTACCAACTGACCCGCGATGAACGCGACTTCGAATCGGTCCAGACCGTCTTACGTGAATTGACCAACATTTCCGAGTTATATCACGGTCACCGCCTATTCGTCTTGTACAATGTGGTACGAATCTATTACCTCTCGCTCTTCACCACGCGTACTGAAAATCTCCGTGCACTTGAACTCGAAATCGATTCATTGCTACAACAGATCAATAAGAACTTCGAGAAGTTCGAATTGGACACCTTCTATCAAAGCGTTCGCTTCCTGGTCGATTATCTCTACTTCGAATACTATCAGCGCACCGGCAATCAAGTACGTGCTGATCACTATTACAAGATGACCAATCCGGGAGTGCCAGAGACAGCTACGCGTCCGGTGTTCGGGTTTTATGTTTCTGAATTCCTGAATTCCAAGGTCCAGCGTTTTCTGGTGAACTGGAACGTGGAAGAGTTGGTTGATACGAACGCCACTTTAGAAGGCAGCTTCGATGTCGACGTCAACGAACCTTATCCTTACATCACTTTCCGTCGCTTCCTGGCGATCGGTAAATTCTATCAGGGCGACTATTCAGGAGCAGCCAAGGCCATCAACAACCTTCGCAATGACCTCTCGCTGAAAAAATTCCTGCACTCCGATGTCGAGAGCAAGCTTTTCCAGGCGCTCCAGTACTGTTACATGGGAGAAGACGGTCTGTGCAGCCAGCTGTTGCAGAGTGTCAAGCGTCAGATTCCTGAAGACGATACCCGTTATGAGCCGGCTCTAGCTTTCATGAAGATCCTGAAGGCCGCCATCAAGCCGGAAGAGTTCCGTAAGAAGGTGAAAAAGCTTTCTGAATTGCACGAGCAATTCCGTCAGACCGCATCCACTCCTGATAGCATGCTTTGGTTCGTGAAAATGGATGAACCCATGCTTCGCCGTCTGGCGAATCCCATCAAAGACTGATATTCTGTTTTGCCTTGTTGCTTTGAACGCCTGTCGATTGACGGGCGTTCTTGTTATGAAAAAAAAACACCACCGGAAAGGTGGTGGCGATCAATCAATTTGCAGTGAAATCAGAAGTTGATGGCGTCGAGATACTTCTCTCCCAACGGCTTGTTCACGTATTTTAAAACGTAGGGGTTCATGCTTGCCCTGTTGATGTCTTCCGGACTGATGGAAGAGGACAATACGACGACCTTGCAGAACTTGCGGATACTTTCGGGCAGCTTTTCGTATTCGGCAAGGAATCCGAATCCGTCCATGGCAGGCATGTTAAGGTCGAGAAAGATCACCTCGGGAAGTTTGGCATTGTCAGCGGCATTTTCGGAAAGAAAAGATAATGCGCCTTCGCCTGAGTTCTTTACGACCACTGATTTAGAAAAGTGGCTGGTCGTAATCATCCGTTCATTGATGAAATTATCGATGTCATTATCATCGATTAGCAGAACCCGGTCGAATTTGAAGGGTTTTTCAGCGTTTTTCATCATTGGGAGGGGTCGGGAGACCTTGGTGGTGATGAGTGGAATCGAACCACTGACACAAGGATTTTCAGTCC
>JBJTRB010000261.1:0-2439 GCA_046075925.1 Bacteroidota bacterium
TGAAGAAAAACAGCCCGACTCAATAGGGACGTGATGAAAAAGAAAGGGGCCTGTCCGGCCCCTTTTCAGAAAAAGTAACAATCAATGCTGGTCTTTTCCGAGATCGTCGAAATCGACATTGGTGTAATTGGAGGGAGCTGAATGCTCGTTTGGGACATAGGGACCTTGGATGGCATGGATACGATCCATGGCTTCTCTCAATCCATCTACGAACTTGTCAAAGTCTTCGCGGTAAAGGAAGATCTTGTGCTTCTCGAAGTAGGGATTTCCGTCATCACCAATCCTTTTTTTACTCTCCGTGATGGTGAGGTAATGATCGTTCGACTTGGTGCTTTTCACATCGAAGAAGTAGGTGCGCTTTCCGGCACGGACAGACTTGGAGAAAACCTCTTCGCGATGGTGTTGATGTTCTGACATACAGTTTATAAATGAGCGTCAGTTAGCAAATATAGAAAAAACGAGTATCGAACCACTTTCTTCAACGGAATTACCAATAAGTAGGTGAGTATACTCAATTAAAAGGCAAACTCGTCAAAATATCGGGTTGGATTTGGAGCTTGAAATGAAGATTTGGATACTTTCGACTCATCTCTAAGTATTTGAGCATGAGAATCCTTTTTACATGTTTGTTATTCACGGGGCTGATTGCTCGGGCTCAAACTCCGCAATCGGTGTTTGTTCATGTTCCAGGATTGAGTGAGAAGAATGTCGTTCCGATGCAGCAGGCCTCGGACACCTGGCCAGGGGTTCATTATATAGGATACTGTCATGATCTGGGTATTGCCCAGTTTGTGGTCGACCGAAGCGTGGTTCCGACTGACTCGACGCTGACAGGACTTTTAAGGGGAATCGGATTTGAGCGTTGCCTGATAAAATCGACGCCGCAGCATTTCCAACTGCAGCAAGTGTGTACTCGGTATGAATCCAGACATTGATCGGATGGTTAAAAAGCTTGTATTAGCTCTTTCCTTTTTGCTTTCAGTCTTCGGAGTCGATGCCCAGACAGTGTTGATCAGTCCGACATTGAAAAATGGAGGCTTTGAAGACCTTGTCAATGCTGATTGGTCAATGGCCAACCAGGCAGGCGGTCAAAAAAACAGGTGGTTCATCGACAACGCCATCACAGGATATTGCGCAGGCAATCAGGGTGCATACATAGGTCCTAATTCGGGTAACACCACTTACACCAACAATGCCTCCATCTGCCATCTCTATCAGTCGTTCACGCTTCCTGCACCATACACCTCTTTGACCTTGTCTTTTTTATTCAAAGGTGTCGGGGAGTCCACGTTCGATTACATGCGTGTATATGTAGTGCCTGCTGCTACAGTGCCTGTTGCTGGAACGGCTCTCACTGTTGGTCAAGTAGGTGCCAATATCAACAACACGGCAAACTGCACTACGTTGAATTTGAGTGTGGGTGGATTGACCGCAGGTGCCAGCTATAACCTGGTTTTCAGTTGGACGAACGATCTCTCGGTTTCCAATCCTCCGGGTGCTATCCTGGACAATGTGACTTTGACTGCAGTGCCCGCCGCACCCTGTAATCTGGGAGGAGGAACGGTGAATGTACCATCGCTCCCTTACTCAAGCGGAAATACCACCACTTGCGGTATGGGCAACGATATCACCTCGACGAATGCCGCGGTTTGCGGATCGACCTATTATTATGGAGGTGAAGATGCCGTTTATGTTTTCACCCCTTCAGCCTCCGGTTCCATCACCATGGCATTGAATTCGACTGGGACTTGGACGGGGATGATGCTTTACTCAGGATGCCCCTTGCAGGGTGGAACCTGTGTAGCCAATTCACAAAGTAGTGCCGGGTCCCGTTCCATCACATTATGCATCTCAGCCGGGGTGACCTATTATCTCGTAATCGATTCTTGGCCTTCGCCCGCGTGTAATCCTTATTCGCTTACCATCAGTGCTCCGAATCCTCTGCCCAATCCGTCCAATGACCTTCCCTGCAATGCGACCGTATTGCCGTTGAGCGTAAATCTGACAGGGTATACGACTTGTACCACATCCAATGCAGGAGAACCGGCTACTCCATCTTGCTTTATTGCAGGCGCTGCCAACACGGTGTGGTATTCAATCGTAGCTCCGGCCTCAGGACAATTGAAGATCCGCACGACTCTCGGTACGAACACGAATACCCAGATTGCCGTTTACTCTGGAACGTGCTCAGCGCTGAATCTTGTCGGATGCAATGCCAATGCACCCGGTTGCGGTACCAGTTCGTACTTGAACTCAGAACTCACCTTGACCGGCCTTACTCCGGGAGCCACCTATTTTATCGTTGTGGATGGGGAAGGGGATGCACTCGGAACCTTCGATATTATAGCGATAGATCCTACTTTGAACGGCGGACAGTTTCCGCCTGCGATCGGACAAGACTGCCCGAGTCCTAACCCGGTTTGTAGTCCTTCCATACAG
>JBJTRB010000262.1:0-16331 GCA_046075925.1 Bacteroidota bacterium
TGATGAGATGATCATGTACATCGGTGATCGGATGCTTACGCTGACCAAAAAGGAGCACGAGCTGATGATGTACATGATCAACAATCCGAACCGTGTGCTCACCAAAGAAGCCATCGCAGAGCACCTCTGGGGCGATCATGCCGATATCGCGGACTCATTCGACTTCATCTATAGCCATATCAAGAACCTCCGCAAGAAGATCGTGGAGGCAGGAGGAAAGGACTATATCCGATCCGTCTATGGCGTAGGCTATAAGTTTTCGGGCGAATGAGGCTGCTCAATCTCACCAACCGCTACTACATCGTCGTGGCGCTTGCCCTTTTGTTGGTGAGTAGTGTTTTCCTTGC
Source organism: Bacteroidota bacterium (assembly GCA_046075925.1). Lineage (GTDB taxonomy): Bacteria > Bacteroidota > Bacteroidia > AKYH767-A > 2013-40CM-41-45 > Pollutiaquabacter. Next base: position 348 of record JBJTRB010000262.1, read on the forward strand.
CTATCGCGTTTTGTATGTGGTGGACACCGAGATCACCCAGCACATGCTTTATACCCGCCTACAGCTGGAGAAGCAGATCGCCTCTCAACCCCAATTACAGCGCAGGCCGTTCTTTGTCGGGGATTTCATTTCGGTCGATACCATTTCCCGGTTTTCCAGCTTCCGAGTCGACATACGCGATACGCTGCGATACGACGCTTACGAGGAAGGATTGATTCCATTCCGTGTGATGACCTACGAACAACCCATCGCCGGCGACGCCTATCGTATCACGATCGCACAAAGGATCACGCAGAACAAGGATCTATTGAACGGAGTGGGCTCGACGTTGCTGCTTGTAGCTGTCGACATCTTCGTCTGTTTCTATTTCCTGAACCGTTACTTCTCCACCTCCATCTGGCGACCTTTTTATAGGGCATTGGACGCGCTGAAGCGCTTCGATTTGCAGCGGGGCGGACAAGTTCGTTTTGAAAAGTCGCAGGTGGAAGAGTTCAATGTCTTGAACGATGAACTTTCAAAACTCACCGAAAAGGTCACCGACGATTATCGCAACTTGAAGGAGTTCACCGAGAACATGTCGCACGAAACGCAGACGCCTCTTGCCGTGATCCGCTCAAAACTCGAGCTCTTGCTGCAATCCGATAATCTGAAGCCGGAACAAGTGGAGCAGGTGCATGCGACGATGGATGCGGTCAACCGCCTTTCCAAAATGAATCGGGGATTGATCCTGCTGACTCGAATCGACAACGACCAATACGTCGACGAGCAGGACATCGTCTTTTCCGGATTGATCCGAAAACACCTCGAAGACCTTGACCTCTTTGCCCAGTCAAGGAATATCGCTGTCATCACTTCGTTTGATGAAAAAGCAGCTGTCCGAATGAATCCTTATTTGGCCGACATCCTTGTCAGCAACCTGCTTTCCAATGCCATCAAATACAACCGTCCGCAAGGCACCTTGGAGGCGACTGTTTCTTCGAACAAGTTCTCTGTGGCGAATTCGGGCGAAAAGCTGACCATTCCCGATAATCGCATTTTTGAAAGATTCAAACGAGGTGATGCGGCCGACTCTGTCGGACTGGGGTTGGCCATCGTAAAGCGCATTTGCGATCATTACGGATTTCCGGTCTCCTATCGGCATATAGACGGTATGCACCGTTTCACCGTCGAATTCGGCACAACGACCTGATCTTTACCGCTTCCCTCCTCCCTCTGAAAGCAGTATATTTGCAGAGATGTCGGACAATTTGCATCACGAGTGCGGTATCGCACTGGTTCGCTTGCTGAAGCCGCTGCCGTATTATCTGAAAAAATATGGCACTTCGTTTTATGCACAGAACAAGTTGTATCTCCTTATGGAGAAACAGCACAATCGTGGACAGGATGGAGCGGGCGTGGCCAACATCAAATTCGACGTAGCTCCCGGCACACGCTACATCAGTCGTTATCGATCCGTCGAGCGGCAGGCGCTTTCGGATATTTTCACCAGGATCAATTCGCGCTTCGAAGAAGTCTCCAAGACCGATCCGTCACGACTAGAGGACCCGAACTGGCTCAAGCATAATCTGGCATTCACCGGCGAGCTTTGGTTGGGCCATCTGCGTTACGGTACGTATGGCGGAAACACCGTCGAGGCGTGTCATCCGTTTCTTCGTCAGAACAACTGGATGACCCGCAACCTGGTGGTGGCTGGCAACTTCAATATGACCAATGTGGATGAGTTGTTTCAACACCTCATCGAACTCGGACAGCATCCCAAGGAGATGGCCGATACCGTCACCGTGATGGAGAACATCGGCCATTTTCTGGACGAAGAAAACGAAGGACAATACGCTCGGTTCAAACAATTGGGCAACAGTAAACAGGAAATTTCTCCACTCATTGCAGAACACCTCGATCTGGAGCGGATCCTGCGTCGGTCTTCCAAACATTGGGACGGAGGATATGTGATTGCAGGACTTCTGGGTCATGGTGATGCATTTGTGCTGCGTGATCCCGCAGGAATCCGTCCGGCGTATTATTACAAAGACGACGAAGTGGTAGTGGTTGCTTCCGAGCGCCCCGCCATCATGACCGCATTCAACGTTCCACTTGAATCGGTGAAAGAGATAAAGCCCGGTCATGCGCTCATGATCAGGAAAAACGGAAAGATCACGGAGCCGATGATCAAAGAGCCGATCCAACGCCTTAGCTGTTCGTTCGAGCGGATCTATTTCTCCCGGGGAAGCGATGCGGATGTGTATCAGGAGCGCAAGGAACTGGGTCGGCTGTTGTGTACGTCCATCCTGCAGGGAATCGACTACGACGTCAAGAATACCGTCTTCTCCTTCATTCCGAATACGGCCGAAGTCGCCTACTATGGAATGACCAGCGGCATCGAAGATTATCTGAAGGATGTGAAGAAGCGGAAGATAAAAGAGCTGGGTGCCAGTGCTACCGACGACCAACTGAATCAGATCCTATCCATCCGTCCTCGTACCGAGAAAGTCACCCTGAAGGACGCCAAGTTGCGCACGTTCATCACGAACGATAACGACCGCAGCGAGATGGTGGCGCATGTCTATGACATCACGTATGGAAGTGTCCGTCGCGGATTGGACAATCTGGTTGTCATAGACGATTCCATCGTCAGAGGAACCACACTGAAGACGTCCATCATACGCATGCTGGACCGCTTGGGTCCTAAAAAGATCATCATTGTCTCCTCGGCGCCACAGATCCGATATCCGGATTGTTACGGCATCGACATGGCGCGTATCGGTGACTTGATCGCATTCAAAGCCGCCATTCGTTTGCTTGAAGAGAATGATATGGAGCACATCATCGACGAGGTGTATCACAAATGCAAAGAGCAGCTGGAGCTCGGCATCCATGAGATGAGGAACTTCGTTCGCATGATCTATCAACCGTTCACCGCCGAGCAGATCAGTGCGAAGATCGCCGAGTTGGTGACACCGGAAGGTTGCAAGGCGGAGGTGCAACTCATTTTCCAAAAGATCGAAGATTTGCACAGCGCTTGTCCCAACCATCGTGGCGACTGGTACTTTTCTGGGAATTATCCAACTCCCGGAGGCAACCGGGTCGTCAACCGGGCGTTTGTCAATTACATAGAAGGCATCAGCGCCAGGGCGTACTGATCCAAGGTCCGACGCTGGTCGTTTTTTTCTTGATTTTCGTCGTTTTTAGCCAATAATTGGTAACAAATACCCCATATTTAGTGTATTAGCATTCGTCGTACCGGTCGTTTTATTACTGCGCTTGGCTGGTTGACGCATTCACATGAGAAAAACACTGGATTTCCTTCAAAAAAAGGTCCCCCTTTACGTATTGTTCTTGATATTGGCGGTAAGCGGAGTGGCCATTGCCGTACTCTCGCTTTCCAAAATTTCCAGTCAGCCGCTGCAGGCGCCAGCCATTGCGATTGGTCCGCACTTCTCCATGGACTTGATTCGCACCAATCGGCTTAAGCTCGTTCGGCCTTTGGTTTTGGCTGATGTGAAGAGCGAAAGCCCGGCCTTATCAGGGATAAAAAACGACGTGGCCAGTTTTATCAATCAAATGAAATCGGAGGGTAAAGCGCGGGATGTATCGGTTTATTTCAGGCGGCTGAACACTGGCGATTGGTTTGCCATTGATGGAAGCAACGTCTACAATCCTGCGAGCATGGTGAAAGTCGCCATCCTGCTCACCGTGCTCAAGATGGCGGAAAACGATCCCAAGCTATTGGAGCGACGAATTTTTCTGGAGGCGCATCAGGAAGGATATGCGCAGAACATTTCATCCGATCCGCTAGAGACAGGAAAGGAATACACGGTCAGGAAACTGCTCGAACAAATGATCACCTATTCCGATAACGATGCCACGGTATTGTTACAAGGAATGATGGACATGCCCACATTCAACCAATTATTCTCGACCCTGAAGTTGGAGATGCCTGATTTCAGTAAGGAATATTTCATCGGCGTCACGGACTTCTCGAAGATTTTCCGTTCGTTGTACAATGCCACGTATCTGAACGAACGATACAGTGAATATGCATTGGAATTGCTTACCCGATCGACCTATTCTGACGGAATCGTTGCTGGTATCGGTACCCGGATTCCGGTGGCTCACAAATTCGGCGAGCGGGTAGTGGGAGGCACGGCACAACTACACGAAATCGGTATCGTTTTCCAGGGAGAAGATCCGTATCTGCTGGGAGTGATGACCTCCGGTTCCGATTTGCGAGAACTGGCAGGAATCATCAAAAGCATCGCCATGCGCGTGCATCAGAACACCAGCCGACTTTCAGCCGCCTCCTGAGCCGCAAGAGCGGATAATATTTATCTTCGATGAATAAATTTTCCGAAGATGAATAACAAGTTGTCCCCCTTTGTAATCGCACTTTCCATCATCGTTTCCGCATTCGTTCTTGGACGAGCCTGGAACTACCGTTATCGTGCACAGGAAACCATTTCAGTGACCGGCTTGGCAAGCAAGGATTTCTCCAGCGATCTGGTGGTATGGAGCGGAAACTACTCCCGCAAAAGTCTGGAGCTGCGCTCGGCGTATTCGCAATTGAAAGCCGACGAGAACAGCATACGCGAATACCTGGTAGGTAAAGGCATCTCGAGCGGAGAAATCGTATTCTCTTCTGTCGGCATCGACAAGCAGTTCAGTTATACGTACGATGAAAACGGCAGACAAACCGGCCAACAGTTCACTGGCTACAACCTGACCCAAACCATCACGGTCGAGTCGAAAGACATCGACAAGGTGGAATCCGTTTCACGTCAAGTGACCGAGTTGATCGAGCAAGGAATCGAATTCTACTCCGGTCAGCCGTCCTATTTCTATACCAAGCTGGCCGACTTAAAACTGGACCTGCTTGCCAACGCTTCGTCAGATGCACGGCGCAGAGCGGAAATCATCGCTGAAAACAGCGGAAGCTCGTTGGGCGATTTGAAAAAATCCGCCATGGGTGTTTTTCAGATTACCGGGCAGAATTCCAACGAAGATTATAGTTACGGAGGGGTTTTCAATACCTCTTCCCGTCAGAAGACGGCTAGCATCACCCTGCGCGTAGAGTACCAGGCTAACTAAGCAAGCAGGCCTTTTCCCATCAGGTACTCTGCGATCTGTATCGCGTTGGTGGCTGCGCCTTTGCGAAGATTGTCGGCCACCACCCACATGTTGAGCGTATTCGGTTGCGACTCGTCGCGGCGGATCCTTCCTACGAACACCTCGTCCTTGCCCTCTGCGTCGATCGGCATCGGATATTTCTGTGCAGCAGGTTCGTCGACCACAACCACTCCGGGCATGGCTGACAGCAGCTTTCTCACTTCGGCCAGATCGAAATCCTTTCTGAATTCGACGTTCACCGATTCGCTGTGTCCGCCTTTAACGGGGACACGTACCGTCGTGGAGGTGATACGGATGGTGTCGTCGCGCAGAATCTTCCGCGTCTCGTTCACCATTTTCATTTCTTCTTTGGTATATCCGTTATCCAGGAAGACATCGATTTGCGGCAACAGGTTCAAGTCGATGCGATATTTATAAGCCATTTCCCCTTCCACACCTTTGCGCTCATTCATCAGCTGGTCAATGGCTTTCTTTCCCGTTCCAGATACCGACTGGTAGGTCGACACCACGATGCGGTCTATTCCATATCGCCTGTGCAGCGGATCGAGTGCCATCACCATTTGGATGGTAGAGCAATTCGGGTTGGCGATGATGCGGTCGTTCACGCCCAGCACATCAGCGTTTATTTCAGGAACCACCAACGGCTTGGACGGATCCATGCGCCATGCGGATGAATTATCGATCACAGTGATTCCGGCAGCAGCGAATTTCGGAGCCCACTCCAGCGAAGTGCCGCCACCTGCAGAGAAAAGAGCGACAGCCGGTTTCTTATCAATGGCGGTTTCGGCAGAAACCACCTTCCAGGATGTTCCTTTGTATGTCACCTCTTTGCCAACCGACTTTTCAGTAGCGACCGGGATGAGTTCTGTGACGGGGAAGTTGCGCTCTTCCAATACACGCAACATGGTTCCACCTACTAATCCGGTGGCTCCTACGACGGCGACTTTCATGGGTTCTAAAGTTGAAGGAATGCTGTTTAAACCATTCAACAGCATCCAATGGTTGTATTCCGGCTGCTGGCCGGATTCCTTTGCACCGTAAACGTCAAATACGTGATGCGGTTACATTTTTTTTCAATGCTGTTCCTTTCGGCGAGTGTCGCTTCGGCACAGTGGGTGGAGGAGTTCTCCGACGGGAATTTTTCAAGCCAGCCAGCCTGGACAGGAGATACTACGGAGTTCGTGGTATCCTCCTCCGGGCAGCTGGAGTTGAATGCGTCGGACGCCGGAACCGCTTCTCTTTTCACGCCAGTTCCACTGTCCGATCTGAACGGTACCGAGTGGCGGTTCAGGATCCGCTTGGATTTCTCTCCTTCCTCGACGAATTATTGCCGGGTCTATTTGGCGATGGATCAGCCAGGAATAAACGGAAACGGATACTTCCTTCAGTTCGGTGAAGCGTTATCGAACGATGCTGTCGAATTGTTCCGACAGGACGGTACAACACTCGTATCCATTTGCAGAGCAACGGACGGCGCCATTGCCACAGCGTTTGACATCGGAGTGAAGGTGGTACGTGATCGCGATGCCGTATGGAGCCTGTCAATCGATTATCTGGGAGGTGACCGTTATCAACCGGAGGCTGTGGGTGCGGAGGGAATGTATGCCCAAGCAGCCTGGTTCGGATTACGCTGCACGCATACCGTATCGAATGGATCGGCTTTCCATTTCGATGATTTCTATATCGGTCCCGAACGCGTGGACACACAAGCCGAGGTGCTTGCCGGACCAGGCGAAGTGGTATTCAATGAGCTGTTTTTCGAACCGCAAGCGAATGCACTACTTCCGGACGAGGAATTCGTAGAAATTTTTCATGCAGGATCGGACACTTTCGAGATAGACGGCTGGACGCTGAGCGACGGGACCACAAACGGTCTGTTTCCGCCCGGTGCATTGCTGACTCCGGGCGAGCACCTCATCCTTTGTGCTGTCACCGATACTGCTGCATTCAGTCCGTTCGGACACGTTGTCGGGATCTCTCCATTCCCCTCTTTAAACAACGATGTCGGAGATCGATTGGTGCTGAAAGACCGGGAAGGAAGCATCATCGATGCCGTGACATTTTCCGATCGGAGTTATCAGGACAAAGCGAAAGAAGATGGAGGCTGGAGCCTTGAACGGATCGATACGCAGTTCAAATGCGAAGACGCCGGTAATTGGAGAGCGTCAGAGGACCCGAAGAAAGGAACACCCGGTAAGATGAATTCGATCAGCGGTCACCATATCGACGACACGCCTCCACGCTTGGACTATGGATTCATATCAAGCCCTAATACGATACGACTTCAATTCACGACAACCGTGGATACACAAACGGTACAGCCAATAATGGCGGCACGTGTACTGGAAAGGGAAACCGAGAAAACTCCTGCCTCAGCGCATTGGATGAGCGATATGGAGTTGGAGTTGCAATTCGACACATTATCCGACAAGACCGTTTATCGGATCGTGCTCAATCCGCTACTCACCGATTGTCCTGGTAATGCTGCCGATTCATCCCACTACATTGAAGCCGGGTCCATGCGGATGCCCCTCGTTGGAGATCTTGTGATCAATGAGCTATTATTCGATGCCGGGCCGGAACAGGAGGATTTTCTTGAAATCATCAATCGATCGGATGACATTATCGATTTGTCCGGATTGAAAGTGGCGGAAACGCCCTTTGATGCTACATCCAACACAGAAGGCCCTTACACAGTGGTAAGCGTACATCGACCGCTTTTCCCTAAGCAGGTAATCGCCTTCAGCTCGGATCCGGATCACTTGAAAGCGACGTTTCGTGCCTCTGAACGTGACAATATGCTCATGGCATCCCCCTTTCCTGAATTCAACATTTCCGAGGGTGCGGTCAATTTGATTTCAAACCTTGATTCCTTGCTGGATCGTTTCCCGTATCAAGAGACCATGCACCATCCACTTCTCCTATCGACACAAGGAGTCAGTTTGGAAAGGATTTCGCTCGACGGCAATTCCGAATTTTCCGGCAGCTGGCATTCGGCAGCGGAGGATGCCGGTTTCGCAACGCCCGGCAGATGGAATTCGCAAGCGATTGATGCAACCGCTGATGGATCGGAGATTGTCATTGACCCTTGGGTCATCTCACCTGACAACGATGGCATAGACGACTTGCTTTCCATTCATTACCGGTTCTCCGAATCAGGTACTGTTACTTCGGTTCGTATTTATTCAGAGTCAGGATATCTTGTTAAAAAACTGATGGACTCGGATCTGGTTGGCACTACCGGGCAAGTCTGTTGGGATGGCTTGGACGCTACCGGACTACCTGTACAGCAGGGTAGATACATTGTTGCCATCATAATGAATCAAGCGGGCGCTAAAGAAAAAGTTCAACGGTTGGCGTGCGGAGTCTATTATGATCGCTGAACGTATACCCATGTCACTCTTCACTCCAATAGTCGACTGGCAGCTCGTAGGATCGGACAGCTTTTTCGAAAGCCCTTCTCTCGGCATCGTCGCCTTTGATGCCGATGTCGGACAACAATCCCTCAACGGCGATCTTTCCCCAATAATTGAACTGCCCGCGCTTCTTGATCCGTCGTCTGAATAAGATATTCGGCTTCCCGTTATCGCTGTTGCGGATATAGAAATTAGCAGCCCAATCGGCCAGTTTGTTCAGTGTCGTACGCTTGGATCCGTCAGCACCCAGGCCCACATACAGATTGTCGTAACGCATATCGATCGTTCCGAAGGCGAAGTGGTCGTTTCCTTTCACCAGAATGGTCATGGTGTCGATTTTACCAGAGCGTAGTTCTATCCGCATCAGGGGAAGTAGCAATGGATTCATCCGGGCCATATCGAATTCGGACAATCGGATCCTCATCCAGAAACCTTGAAGCGAGTCGTTGTAGGACTGCCTGAAGTTTACGCGGAAGACACCTTGATCATACAGGGAACCGGACATTCTGATTATCAAAGAGTCTTCTTGTCTTATTCCGGTATTGCGGAGGTTGAGTGCGAAGCCATTCAATTTGCTGATGGATAGTACTCCTTCTTTTCCGGTACGCTGACCGATTTCATGATATTCAACCCGACCATCCTGCAGATGCAAGGAGTCAATCATCACATCGAAGGGAATCGAAAAAAGTTGTCTGCACAACAGCGGACGATAACCAACGGTGTCTTCCGGCCGCGTCTTGTCCCGCTCGGGTCGGATGAAAAGATCGTTGATGGTCAGACATGGTAGTGTGAAAAACGGAGTCGCACGGGAAAAATCCGCAGTCGCATTTTTACACTCGACTCCTTTTAGCTTCATCGAAATGAAATCCTTTTCAAATGGATTGTCTGACCAGAATGATTCCCTGCTACCGGAGTTGACGAGTTCCATATCGCTGAATCCGAAGTCGTAGGTCCCGTCGTGATGCACGTAAAGTCCGTTCACACGGACTGAGTTTTTTGCATTACGTTTTATTACCGTGATTCCATCGGCTGACCATCGGCAGGTCTCCAACAATTCTTTCCACGCCTTTTTTTCATTGCTGTTGAAATGCCAATCATACAGTACGAGCCGATCGCCTTTCAAGACGGTTGTGTCCTTCTTGCTTCCAACGAAATCATAATGGAAGTCTTCGAGACTCATCCGTTCGACAGTCGCATTGACCGACCTGTCAGTCAGATCATAATCGATGTCACGAATGGAAATGTCCAATCGGGCGGGATCAAACAATTCTTCCATGAATTCTCCTGAAATGTGATCGGTCTTGTAGCCCAGGCGCTTCACCTTCAAGTGCTCGGCATTTTCTTCTTTTACCAGGCGTAGTGAATCCAGTACGATCGCTCCATCCATCGATTGCGAACGAGTGATGGTCTTTCCGGTCGAATCGATGATTGTCAATGTGAATCGAGGATCACTCATTTCGAGGTGTGCGATATCGGTTGCCGGAACACCTTTTCCATTCTTTTTCAGGGCCGCAGCCGCTTTTTCTCTTCTGTCAAAAGTCGCCTCTATGACAGGCTGTTTCAGGAAGACCGATTGTACGGGTGCTGCCGAAAGACCACCGTCCTGCCATCCGCCTGTAATGCTGAACTCCTCAGTGTTGAACTTGATCTTTTTTCCGGATGAAGCGTATGCGCCCTTGACACCTTTGAAAGAAACCACCCCGGGCTGAGAGGCGGAAATCTCGTCAGCTTCGATAGTTGTTTCTCCACCCTGAAAAAGGTTTTTTATTCCGGAGAGATAGATCTTACTCCAGAGTTTTTTCTCACGATCGAATCCGAGGTTATCAATTGAAATGGAAATGCGCGAGGAAGCGATCAATTTGTTGCCGACCGAATATGCAACGTCGATGTTTTCCAGTCGCACCTTTTCTGAACGGAAAAAAGGAGAGGGCCCCTTTCTCTTTTTTCCACTCATGGGACCTTGTACGATCACTTTACCACTGTCTACTCGCAGCATGGAAGCATCGATAGCGCCACCATCGCCCATGACGTTTTTCTTCAGATCGATTTCCATGCCATAGAAATCGACCAGCGTATTGTCTCCCAATTTACCGGTAGCACGATCGAAGCGCAGCCCCGACTTATCTGCGAGCCAGCGCAGGCGATCGACGCGCAGATCCGTTGATGGACCTTTGATGGTGAACGCGCCGGTTCGGAATTCATCGATGGAGCGTAAGACGTCGTTTATCGATCGGCTTTTTACGGTGGATTTTCCTGCCAGTCTTAACGCCACTCCGGATAGTACGATATCCTGTCCGGTCGAGTCGACCGATCGGAGACGCAACGAACCGTTGTCGATGACGATGCTTCCGACAGCGACGCGGTCTTCCAATCCGCCCAACAACCGGCCAATCGACTCGTCGGCGGTCTCACTGCGTCTTCCTTTACCTGCTCTTTTTTTCGTGTCGATCACCACCTCCGGTTGTACGATTACCAGCTGTTGTGCCTCGACCTTTCGCATGAGCATTTCTTCGAGCGAAAGCGATTCCACTTTCAGTTGCCGGACACTCACTTTGTTGTCCGTGTTCGGTTTCTTAGGCCGTAACAGATAGTCGTTCAACGTTAGATCGCCGCCAGTGAACTTCACCGCTCCTACCGATACTGAATAACTTTCGTTGGCGTCGTTTTCCGAGTAATCCTTCAGCCGCACATCGATTTCCTTCGCACTGATGGCCGGATGCTTTTCGGGATCCAGTTCCAAGTCGGTGACCTCGAATTTTTCGCCCTGGATGGCGAATAGGACTTTGTTGTCTTTTTTTCCGAGGTAATCTTTCGTCAGCAAAGAGTAGGAAATGTCCTTGATCGACACGCTGTGTATTTTCACCGGACTGCCATCGTATGTTTTCCTTTTATTCTTTTTGCGTTTCCCTTCCTTTTCTGATTTTGAAAGATTGAGGGAAGCTGTGCCCGACAGTACGGTTGCGCTGTCGATTTCAATACGACCTTCTTCCAGGAAGAGCGACCAATTCAGGTTTTTCACCCCAACAGAGGCAAGCCGTATCCCCTCGTACTGCATTTCTTCGTCGCGCACAAGAATGTACAGCGAATCGATCGTCAGCGCCTGAGATGATTTATCCAATCGCAATTCATTCACTCCGATGGTGACATTCGTGTCCGCAAGATGAATCTCGGGATGCAAGAGCGAAAAAGAAGCTTCGCCCTGAAAAGGATTATCGATCGACCCTGACTGTTTTTGCAGGTGAAAATCGTCCAGCGCCAACCAAAAATGGTTGATGCTGAAATACTCGTCCTTCCCGTTTCCATGGTCCATGCGGAAGGAGCAATCATCCAATCGTATTTTTTCAGCTTTCAGGAGATCGAATAGTTCGAACAATTGTGATTGAATCGCTTTCACCGATTCTTTTGCTTTGTTCGGATCAGCGCCTTGCTTTTCTGTTTGTCGGAGGTGCAGCGCCGGTTTAACCGCCGTGAACTCCGCTACATCCAGGTTGCGGTGCAGCAGGAATTGGGTGATCGATTCGATTTTCAACAGCAGCACGTCGCAGTCGAGTTGCTGAAGACCTGATTCGGTTGAAGTCGGCTTGAGATGCAATTGACGCACCTCGATGCTGAAAGGGACATAGGAGATATCCACTTCGGCGGTCTCCACTTCATAGTCGCCATGCGAAAGCTGTTCCACCAGCGTGCCGAATACCTGACGAGAGCGGTATTTCAACAGCAGGTGGATTCCTGTGAAAAACAGGAACACAAATGCCAAAAGCGCAAATCGTTTCTTACGGACGAGCTTCATTCTCGGGACCCAAAGCTAACGCCCGGCGGAGTTCAGCCGACCGTTGCGATCACTTTCAGTTCGATTGCGATCGGGGTGGGGAGACAATTTATTTCGAGTGTGGTTCGACAAGGAGGATTCTCTTTGAAATACTCCGCCCAAAGACGGTTGTATTCCTGGAAGTCGTCTTTCATATTCGTCAAGAACACCGTCACGTCGACGATGCGATCCCAGGACGACCCCGCATCCTCCAGGATGTAACGCACATTCTTGAAGACCGAGTGGCATTGGGTGGCGATGTCATACGCGACGATTCGGCCGGCTTCATCCAATTCCACACCCGGAATCTGCTTGCTTCCGCGTTCCCGCGGACCGACGCCGGAGAGGAAAAGTAGATTGCCCACACGGCGTGCGTGAGGATACAGGCCCACCGGTTCAGGCGCCTTGGAAGACTCGAATTTTTCGGACATAGTGCGAAAATACGGGATTATTGGGTTTTCCGGGGGCTGTTTCATCCTCTGTAAAGGTCGTTCGGATGCTTCCCTGTCACGGCTATTTTTTGTACCTTCGCCTCCTTCATTTTCAAGCCGTTACATGGCTAAAAAATATCCAGAATACAAGCAATTGGACCTCCCTTCCGTAGCGGAGGAGCAGCTTCGCAAGTGGGACGCAGAGAAGACCTTTGAGGCCAGCATCCGCATCCGTGAAGGAAGTCCTGCCTATACCTTTTACGAAGGTCCCCCTTCGGCAAACGGTCTGCCGGGTATCCACCACGTTATGGCGCGCGCCATCAAGGACATCTTTTGTCGTTTCAAGACACAGAAAGGTTTCCAGGTGAACCGTAAAGGCGGCTGGGATACACATGGTCTGCCTATAGAATTGAGCGTCGAGAAAACGCTCGGAATCCGAAAGGACGATATCGGAAAGTCCATCAGCATCGAAGATTACAACCGAGCCTGTCGTAAAGAGGTCATGAAATACAAAGACGTGTGGGACGACCTCACACGCAAGATGGGCTATTGGGTCGATCTCGATCGTCCATATATCACCTTCGACAACTCGTACATCGAGACGTGCTGGTTCCTCCTGCAGCGCCTGCATGAAAAAGGGTTGCTCTACAAGGGTTACACCATTCAGCCGTATTCACCTGCGGCAGGTACCGGACTCAGCTCGCACGAGTTGAACCAGCCCGGCACCTACAAATCGGTGAAAGACACCACGGTGGTGGCGATGTTCCGATCGAAGGACGACCTGGGACTGAATCGTAGTGATGTGCATTTCCTTGCATGGACCACGACTCCTTGGACGCTTCCATCGAATACGGCGTTGGCTGTCGGCGCCAAAATCACTTACGCAGTCGTAGAGACCTTCAATCCATACACCGGTTCGCCCGTTGTTGTCGTGCTTGCTCAGGATCTTTTGAGCCGTCATTTCCCCGAGAAGAATGTGGCCATTCCTTTCGAGGAGTATAAACCGGGCGATAAAGCCGTTCCTTTCAGAGTGCTGAAGACGCTGACGGGTCAGCAGTTGTCCGGCATCAGCTATGAACAGCTGCTTCCTTATGCTCAGCCTGTTGACGGCGATGCGTTCCGGGTCGTAACCGGCGATTTCGTCAGTACAGAAGACGGGACAGGTATCGTTCACATCGCACCAAGTTTCGGATCCGATGACTTCCGTGTAGCAAAACAACAAGGTATCGGTTCGCTCACCTTGGTCGACCGGCAGGGTCGCTTTACAGCAGAGGTAAGTGATATGGCCGGAGAGTACGTCAAAGAGTTGTACTTGACCGATGCGGAGAAAGAAGCGTCTATCAAAAAGCAAGGCGGAGAAAAATACCTTACGGTCGATGAACGCATTGCTATTCGTCTGAAGAAAGAAGGCAAGGCCTTCAAAGTCGAGAAATACGAGCACAATTATCCTCATTGTTGGCGCACCGATAAGCCGGTGTTGTATTATCCGCTCGATTCCTGGTTCATCCGCACCACGGCGCTGAAAGACCGCATGGTCGAGTTGAACAAGACCATCAATTGGAAACCCGAAGCAACAGGTTCCGGTCGCTTCGGTAATTGGCTCGAAAACCTGGTCGATTGGAATTTATCCCGCTCCCGTTATTGGGGCATTCCTTTGCCGATATGGAGGACCGATGACGGATCAGAAGAGATCTGCGTCGGCACCGCCGAGCAATTGAATCAGGAAATAGAGAAGTCCGTCAAAGCAGGCTTCATGTCGGAAAATCCGTTGAAGGGTAAAACCGATACGCTGTCCGAAGAATTCGTTTTCGATTTACACCGCCCGTATGTCGACCAGGTCGTGTTGGTCTCTGCGTCAGGGAAACGCATGATGCGCGAGACCGATCTGATCGACGTATGGTTTGACAGTGGTGCGATGCCGTATGCACAGTGGCATTACCTGGGCAAAGAAGGCTCCATGCCGTTCGGGCCGACCGAGTCCACCAAGGCGTTCCCGGCGGATTTCATTGCGGAAGGAGTAGACCAGACAAGAGGATGGTTCTTCACCTTGCATGCACTGGCGGTGATGTTGTTCGACTCGGTTGCATTTAAAAACGTCGTGTCTAACGGACTCGTGCTTGACAAGAACGGCAACAAGATGTCGAAGCGCCTGGGCAATGCGGTCGATCCGTTCGAGACGCTTTCGCGGTTCGGTCCGGATGCCACACGCTGGTACATGATCAGCAATGCTCAGCCTTGGGACAATTTGAAATTCAATGTCGAAGGAATCGCCGAAGTGCAGCGTAAGTTCTTCGGTACACTTTTCAATACGTATTCCTTCTTCGCACTCTATGCGAACATCGATGGTTTTGATTTTTCAGAAAAAGAGATCGCATGGAGCGAGCGCCCCGAGTTGGATCGATGGATACTTTCGGAATTGAACTCGTTGGTGCGCATCACGGACGAGAGCTATTCCGATTACGAGCCGACGCGTGCTGCGCGCGCCATTGCTGACTTCGTCTCCGAACATCTCAGTAACTGGTACGTCCGCTTGAGCCGCAGGCGTTTCTGGAAAGGCGACTATACTTCGGATAAGATCTCTGCTTATCAGACCTTGTATACCTGTCTGGAGACAGTTGCCAGATTGATGGCGCCTGTTGCTCCGTTCTATGCCGATCAGCTGTACCGTAATCTGAATGACACGTCAGGCAAGGACACTGCCAACTCGGTTCACTTGGCTGATTTCCCCAAGAGCGATGCTTCGTGTATCGACCGCGAGCTGGAAGAGCGGATGGAGCTTGCACAGAAAATCTCCTCGCTCGTTCTATCCTTGCGTAAGAAGGTGAACATCCGTGTCCGTCAGCCACTGGAACGCGTGATGCTTCCTGTGATGGATGAGAACTTCCGTTCGCATGTCGAAGCGGTGAAAGAGTTGATCCTTGCAGAGGTGAATGTGAAAAACATCGAGTACATCGAAGACACGGCAGGCGTCCTGGTGAAAAAGATCCGTCCGAATTTCAAAGTGTTAGGAAAGAAAGTCGGAGCGTTGATGAAAGATTGTGCCGCTGCGATCGCCGAGATGAAGCAGGAAGACATTCTTGAGATGGAGCGGGCAGGAAGATTTTCGCTTTCTGTGGCCGGTACCACCATTGCATTGGACATGGAAGACGTCGAAATCCTTTCCGAAGATATTCCCGGCTGGCAGGTAGCGTCCGAAGGCAAGCTTACA